>CAIYOV010000133.1 GCA_903927935.1 uncultured Bacteroidota bacterium
TATTTTTACCTGCCGCTTTTATTTTAGGCTTTAGTCAAGTTTATTTTTCAAGTAAAGGAAATTCAATTTTATTCGCTCCATGAATTTGAAACGGGTTGTTGTTACTGGTATCGGGGCGCTTACGCCCATAGGAAATACAGCCGGAGAATATTGGAAGAATTTATTGAACGGAGTGAGTGGTGCCGCTCCGATTACCCGTTTTGATGTTTCTAAATTTCGCACCCGTTTTGCCTGCGAGGTAAAAAACTTTGACCCCCTTAATTTTATTGACCGCAAAGAAGTAAAGCGCATTGACCGCTTTACCCAATATGCACTGGTTTGCAGCGATGAAGCTATCCGCGATGCGGGTTTGGATACGGCCACCATTAACAAAGACCGGGTGGGTGTTATCTGGGGTTCGGGCGTTGGCGGACTCGATGTTTTTCATGAAGAGATAATTGCTTTTGCCAAAGGCGATGGCACACCACGGTTTAATCCGTTTTATGTGCCTAAGATGATTATTGATATTGCTGCTGGGCTTATCAGTATGCGTTGGGGTTACCGCGGACCTAATTTTGCCACGGTTGCTGCTTGCGCTACTTCTAATATTGCTTTGATAGAAGCATTTGACTTGATCCGTTTGAATAAAGCTTCGGTTTTTATAACCGGTGGGTCAGAAGCGCCTATTAGTCCTGGCGGTGTAGGTGGGTTCAATGCCATGCGCGCGTTGAGTGAAAGGAATGATTCACCAGAAACTGCTTCGCGTCCATTTGATAAAGACCGAGATGGATTTGTAATTGGTGAAGGAGCAGGTGCAATTATTTTAGAAGAATTAGAACATGCGCTCGCGCGCGGAGCAAAAATTTATTGCGAATTAGTTGGCGGAGGGATGAGTGCAGATGCGCACCACTTAACCGCTCCGGATCCGGATGGTATGGGTGCTGTGCTGGTAATGAACAACACCTTAGATGATGCGGGTTTAAAGCCTTTCGATGTAGATTATATCAATGTTCACGGAACCTCCACACCGCTGGGTGATATGGCAGAACTTACAGCTATCAAAAAGGTTTTTGGGGAGCACGCTTACAATTTGAACATTTCTTCTACCAAGTCAATGACGGGTCATCTGTTGGGTGCCGCTGGTGCTGTTGAGGCCATTGCAAGCATAATGGCTATTCAGGAGAATATAGTTCCCCCTACCATCAACCACTTTTCAGACGATCCGAATATTGACCCGCAATTGAATCTTACTTTTAACAAAGCGCAAAAACGAACTGTAAATGTAGCCATGAGCAACGGCTTTGGTTTTGGCGGGCATAATGCTACGGTTCTGTTTAGGAGATTCGAGAAATAGCATTGGTTGATAATTCAATTCTCATCTTTTCAATTCAATATTTATTTTGCCTCTTGAAACAGTCGCATAAGTTTTGATTCGAAAATTTTACAACACCTTTCTTTCTACCGATAAGCAACTGGCTTCTTATATCAGAAGCATTACAGGTATTACCCCCTCTAATCTGAAACTATACAAACAGGTTTTTCAGCATCGTTCAAAATTTATAGAATCGAAAGAAAACAATGAGCGGTTGGAACTATTAGGAGACTCGATTCTCGATGCTATTGTCTGCGAATTTCTTTTTAAAAAATATCCTTATAAAGAAGAGGGATTTATGACGGAGTTGCGCTCAAAGATTGTGAACCGCAAATCGTTGAACGA
>CAIYOV010000134.1 GCA_903927935.1 uncultured Bacteroidota bacterium
AACAGGAAAAAATACTCCTGGATGTTTTCGTTCGATGCGCAAAACATAATCAACCGGCAAAATGTAGCAACCCGGATTTATAATCCGGTTACGCAAATGATTGAAACAAAAAAAAACATGGGTATAGTTCCTGTGTTTAGCTGGAAAATTGAGTTTGGAATTTAACCAACGCGAAGAATTTCTCCGCTCCGGTTTCCTTCATTAAAAATTAAATCAAGCGCGCATAGGTTAGGGATGAATCCTTTTCTCTCTTCAAAAACCTGGTAGTATTTTATACCAGCAAAGCCCTTATCATTCCTCAAATCAATCTTTTCGGAACAATTCTCTTCGAACAAATTAGTGAGTTCAAAATTCTTATTGAATTTAAGAACCGTTAAAGTTGTTTTCATTACCTCAAGATTAAACTCAAAAAGAAATTCAAATTTCTTTTCATAAAATGGCTCAAACTTATCTGCATAAAATTCAAAATAAGGAGCGCTTCCATAGGACGTTCGAATGGCTTGCCAATGTTTCTTCTGCCAGTTTTCGGTGTAAGAAATTCTAACTTCTGTATAAAGTTGGTGATGATCTCGGCCGCCAACAATCGGAATGGTTAATGTTTGTTTTCCATTAGCACCTGCTATATCGCACCGGTTACGCAAAGTGGATTTCACAAAATTTTCTTCTCGTTCAATTAAAACAGTTTCATGCTTTACAAAATTTTGCAGCCAATTGATGTTCGGTAGATATGGGAGGTAAAGTAGAGCGGGGGTCATCTATGAAAAACTATTCCAACAAACATTTTCTATTCATCAATCTTTCCGTCAAAGTTATCTTCAAAATCGGAATACTTCATTGTTTTATATGCACCGCTTCCGTAGTAATTTAAAATTGCTTCAAAAAAATATGCATCCATGTACCCGTTCTTTGCATCAATCAAATTTCCTTTTTCATCTATAAAAGCCGTTCCCGGGTAAGAGAGTTTGCCGTTCAGGAGATACCGTGCAAATTCATGAACATTTCTTTCATCATTTATAAAAACATAACGCACATTTTTAAAAGTAACCGGTTCGTGTTTCTCTGCATTAAACTTTACAGAGTAAAAGTGCTGATTTATGTAATGAGCTATTTCACGGTTTTTGTAAACAGCAGAATCTGCCACCTTACACCAGCGGCACCAGGTAGTGTAAACATCCACTAGAATTTTCTTCGGATTCTTTTTTTGAGATGCTTCTGCCTGTTCAATAGTCATCCATTTAATAATGGTGTCTTTGTATAAGAGCGATGAATCAATATGTAATTTTACAGAATGAGTTTTGGGCTGTGCCTGTGAAAGAAAGAATCCGAAAAGAATTGAAAGAGTAAAAATGGATTTCATTCTAAAGCCAAGTTAAGCAAAATTGCTTAATCAGCCAATCCTAAATCAATCCTTCTTAAAATAATATCGGCAGAAAGTATTTTCACTTTTACTTTATCACCCAGTTCAAATCTTTTTTTGGTTTTTCTTCCTACCAGACGAACCATTCTATCTTCAAACTCAAAATCCTCATCACCTAACCATTCGGTGCTGACCATACCTTCACATTTATTGTCAGTCATTTCAACAAATATTCCCCGTGCAATTACACCGGTAATAACTCCCTCAAACTCCTCTCCTATTTTATCCTGTAAAAATTCTATCTGCTTATACTTTACTGCTTCGCGTTCGGCATCCATTGCCTTGCGCTCCATCAATGATGAATTCTTACAGCGCGATTCCAATTCTTCTTTATCAATTATCAAATCGTTTTGTTCACTCAGAATAGTTTCGAGCAACCGGTGCACTAATACATCGGGGTATCTGCGGATAGGCGAAGTAAAGTGGGTATAATACTCCATCGCTAAACCATAGTGACCAATGTTACCTGTAGTGTATTCAGCTTTTGACATACTGCGGATGGCAAGTGTTTCCAATGCATTTTGTTCCGGTCGGCCTTCTATCTTCTTCAACAGTGTATTGAAAATTGTCGCTGCTTCACGCGGGTCATCAAAGCTAATTTTGTAACCGAAGCGTGCTGCAACTGCACTGAACATTTCCAGTTTTACCGGGTCTGGTTTATCGTGAATGCGGTAAACGAAAGGCATTGCCTTTTTATGCTTGTGCAGTTTAGAACCAAACTTTGCAACCGTTTCATTTGCCATCAGCATAAAATCTTCAACTAAAAGATTTGAATCCTTTCTTACTTTGAGCACTACACCAAGTGGCTTACCGGTTTCATCCAACTTAAATTTCACTTCAGCTTTTTCAAATGCAATTGCTCCTTTCTTAAATCGTTGGGCGCGGATGTGTTTCGAAATTTTATTCAACAGCAATAATTCTTCCGCATAATCTCCTTCACCGGTTTCAATGCGTTGCTGTGCTTCTTCATAGGTAAATCTGCGTTTTGAATGAATAACCGTTTTAGCAATGGAATAATTTACCATGTTGAATTTCTCATCCATTTCAAAAATGGTTGAGAATGTTAGCTTCTCTTCATTAGGACGAAGCGAGCACAACACATTCGAAAGTTTCTCCGGCAACATCGGACAAACTCTGTCCGGTAGATAAACTGATGTTGCGCGCTTCTCTGCTTCTTTATCTAATTGCGAACCTTCTTTGATGTAATGCGAAACATCGGCAATGTGAACACCAATTTCATAATTGCCATTTGCGAGTGTGCGGATAGAGATTGCATCATCAAAATCTTTTGCGTCTTCGGGGTCAATCGTGAAAGTGAGTATATCTCTGAAATCAACACGCTTTGCAATTTCTTCTTTTGATATTTTTTCCGAAACATGTGACAATTCTGTATAAACCGACTTCGGAAAATCAATACTGAACCCGTTTGAAATCAGAATCATTTTCATGTCGAGGTCAGAAGATGTCTTTCCGGTGAGTATTTCTACCACTTCTCCAATCGGCTTTTTCCCCTCGGTGTTCCAATCAGTAATGCGCACGATAACACGGTCATCATGTTTTGCTTTATTAAGAGAGGTGAGTGGCACAAACACATCAGTGTTCAGTTTTCTTTCATCAGCAATAAAAAAGGCAAACTTCTCCAGCACATCTACACGACCAGTAAAGCTATCCTGCGAACGCTTGATAATTTCTACAATCTCGCCTTCGGGTCTTCTGCCGAAAATAGTTAGGCGGATTTTGACTTCATCACCAGCCATGGCATTATGCACAAACTTGTTGGGAATGTAAATGTCTTTATCCATTCCCTCCACACTTACAAAAGCGGCTCCGCTCTTTGTAACATCGGCAGTTCCGAAAAGGAATTTGCTGCTTTTTGTTTGTCTTGGCTCTATTTCGCGTTGTAGAATTTTAATTTTTCCTTTCTGTTCCATGCGGATTAAACCGCTGCGTTCCAGTTCATAAAGTGAGAGGACAATTTCCTCCTGACTCATTTTCTTTAATACTTTGGGAAACAGGTTCCGGAGGTTGGCATCTCTGCCGAGTTCTTTTACAATGGTGAGAATGTATTGTGCATCACCTGATGTATGCTTATGCTTCTTGTCTTGAGTTTTTTTGTGGTTGTATTTTTTCATTTTAATTGTTCTGTGCCGTGGCGGATATTCTTAAAAGCAGGCGGGAACTTTGTAGTAACTACTTAGGCAGGTTAATAATGCAAATATAAGAGGAAAAATGAAACACCCCCTAACCCCCTAAAGGGGAACAACAGCAGGTGGCATTCATGTATTAGTTCCCCTTCAGGGGTTAGGGGTCTTCTTCAACAGCAAATAACCATTGATAGAATTAACTACAAATGAAGTATCTGTAATGCGTGTATTAAATCCGCTGAACATTAATTTTATTTTGTTGCCCTGAAGGTTCGGAACTTCAAAAGTCATATCTGATGCTGTGGTAGTGTATGCATTGTATTTGTTATGCGGCAGTGCTCTAAGTTTACTTGCAATGCTGTCCAGCTGCAATTCAAACTGCTTTGTTCCCTTCAGATAAAACAACATTTTGTTTTCATCAAGCTTGGTATAACTGGCAGTGCTTGAATCAATGTATTTCGATTCACCTTTATAATCATAAGCAGAAAAATTATAGATGCGGTCGTAGCCGGATATATCCATTCCATTGATATCGTTAAACTGACTGCAGTAAAAATTCAGGTTCATTTCGTTCTCATTCTCTTCGCTGCGGTAACCGGTTACTCCGTAAATACCAATACATTGTTGCACAGCATACATTTGTTCATAGCCGGACTTATTAAGCGAATCGGTGAAAATTGTTTTCTGACAATCTTCGTTCAGCCAGTCTTTCATACCTGCAAAGCCGTGACCTTTGCTTAAGTATTCCAGAATGGAATTAATCTGGTTTACATCTTTCACTTTAATTTTATACAAATCGGTTTGCGAAAGCTTTACGAGTTTACTTCCCATAAACGCACCGTTCTTTTCTAACAGAACATGCAAACGTTTTAATTGACTGCGCTCCGATACTTTAAACATTCCCCATGGGCCAAAACAACTTCCAAATAAAAACACGGAGAGCGTAAGCGGAATAAGAATGATGTTTTTTGTTTTAGAGAAAATGAAATAAAGCGTAATGATGGCGAGCCACACACCAAGCATGGCAACAATGTAACGCTCTATGGTAACACCGTAAGCAGAAATACGCGTGCCTATGGCAACAAAAAGAAGAACTACTAAAGGCACTAAACTGAAATAATAAAAGCGTGAGAATGTTTTTATCCATTTGTTCTCTTCTTCTTTACGAATAGGATAAACCAATAGCAGCGAAAGAATACCGGTTACCGAAAAGCCGAGAATAAGGTTCGCCACCCATCCTTTGGGCAAACTCATCTGTATTAAAATCTTAGCGGTGTAAGCATACAAGATCAACAGGTAAATTGTAACCAGCGGAATTAAAACATACTGTGTAAATATTTTCAATCCTTTAGGGTAAGCCGTTTCTTCGTTCAATGCCTTCACAGGTTCTGCAATGCCACCGAGGAAGAAAACAGTATTGAACAAACCTGCAATTATAAACAACAGGTCGCCATAAATTCTTTCATGAAATTTTATGTTGAATAATTGCGCTACAGCAAGTATGGCTCCTGCTAAACCCAAATACAACACACCCGAATACAAAGCAGCTTCAAGAAAGCGCAGGAACAATTGCTTGTTGAATTGCCAGAATCCATTCAACTCATCTTCTATAAAAAAAGCAGAGAACGCAACAAGCAAATGCAAACCTGCACTCCAAAAGAAGAAACGATAGAACACCGGAGCGTTGTTGATGTTCCAGTTGTTCATACTGAAATAAAACTGCACGAGCACAAACAGCGAGAAGATAAGTGCACTGAACTTAAACATGGGTTTTGCCATAGTGCGTTCACAAAAAATATGCACCGCAAAAAACAAGGGCACACCCAATGAACTCGTCATCAGAATTTTCGAAAGAATAGTTTGCGCTGGGTCATTAAAGTGGCCTTCTAGAAGTGCTATGCATATAACTGTTCCGGTTAATGCAGCCAGCAATACAAACGGAAAACGTTTTGTAATTTGAATAAACGAACCGGTGAGTAATTGAAGTGAGGGAAGTTTCATAGCGCTTAGGTTTAAGTAATTAATAAAAACTTAAAGGCAACTAATAGATGAACGAGAGCAAATATTGTATAAAAGCTAAACAATATGTGCTTTTTATGGTGGTAGAAATAAATACGGTAACTAATCACGTGATGAGACTAAAACAAAAATGCCGGACTTTACAGTCCGGCATCCTAATTTAGTCATCATACAATTACTGAACAATGAGATTATACTTAGCAGAACCATTTTCAGTTGTAATATTCACAACGTAGGTTCCTGCAGCGTATGTGGTAAGATTAATAGTATGGGTATAACCTGTAGAAATACTCAGGTAGCTAAACTGATCAACTTTTCTTCCTTCAACATCATATATCTCTACCTGAAGTTTGCCATCAATACCGATCGTTTTCAACGTTACGAAATCACTGGCAGGATTTGGATATAGCATAACTTTTCCTTCAGACAGATTATCAATACTGGTGCATACGACCACCTCAATATTATCTGTAGCAGTACCGGTGCAGCCGTTTCCATCTGTATAAGTATAAGTAATAGTATAGTTAGCTGCACCTGTTGCCGGATTAAATACCCCGGCATTAATACCTGGTCCTGAGAAAGTTCCATTTCCAGGGGTTCCACCTGATAGAGTAATAGGAGAAGCATTTGTGCAAACGGTATCCTGCGGTAAACTTAATGTAACCTGAGGCAACGGAATAATCTGTACTATTATCGTGTCTGAGTCAGTACAACCACTCTTTGTAACAGTTACTGAATAAGTTCCACTGGCTGTTACTGTGGTTGTTTGGAATGTTGTGGTATCGCTCCAGCTATAGAGTGCACCGCTTATGCCAGCATTAAGTGTAGCAGATCCACATGCTGTAACATCAGATCCTAAATCAACTACTAAGGCTGTATTGATGGTTACTCCCGCTGAGCCTGTGGCACTGCAGGTATTCGCATCAGTAACCGTTACACTGTAAGTGCCGCTCGCAGTCACTGTCGTGGTCTGTGTGGTAGCAC
>CAIYOV010000135.1 GCA_903927935.1 uncultured Bacteroidota bacterium
GATTGTGACAAGAGAACCTTTTAATGCGTAAAGGGTTGTTAAATACGCTTTTTCCTTTACAGTGATTTCGTCAACGCTATATAATTGACTATAGCCTGCTGGAGGAGCATGAGTAACCTTTGTCATTTCCTCTTCATGACCAAATCCGAATAAGCCCAAAGCCAAAGAAGAACCTTGGTATGTAACTTGTGGTGCCTTCCCAACTATTCCCATAAACGTTCCTTCTCCATTAGAGTTAATTTTTGCAACATCCCAACTTCTAAGATTTAGTTGCGCACCAACTTCACGACCCTTTACTTCTGCTTTGGCCCCAATTTGTAATCCCGCTGTAACTTTAACTTCAAACACCGGATCTGGCTTTACGGTGGCAAGACCTGGTATATTCGCAATTGTAGAAACTTGGGTTGAGGAAGATACTACAGGGGGAGCATTGAGTTCTGATGGCGACATTTGAATTGAAGAAGAATTGCCACTTTGTGAGGATGTAATATTAACATCTGGAAGAGTCCATCCAGATTCATTATCATAACTAGCCCCATTACAATCTACATCTCCTTGTTCAGGATTAGAGATAGGATGTTCGTTATCTAATCCGCTAGGATCGGAGTAATAAATCGGATTGTTACCAAAACCAACATAAGAGCTTTCCCAAGGTTTTACTATCGGATCAATACTAATCCATCTACATATTCTTGAATCATACTCACGGAATTCGGTGGTGTAACTATTACCAATTCCCTTTACCTCATCATCCTTCTCCATCCCATTGAACCCATATCTATATGCATTACCAGGATAATTTCTACCCGGCATGACAGAGCCGAACGGATAGTAATCCTTATGAAGCGAAACCCCTGCTGGCACTACGTTTTCAAAGAACGATTGTATTCCGAAAATAACCACATTGTGCTCTTTTCGGCACTTTTTGAGTATGTTTTTTTGACGCTAATTCTAAAACTCATCTGACAGCAAAGAATATATTTCTTCAAGTGAAGATTCTCCTTTCATAAAAAGGTCAAACGCATTATCTGATAAACTTCTTATTTGCCGACTTCTTAAAAGCTCATCTACCTTAAGTTTGTTCTCCTTTATTTGGTCTGCGAGTTGACTATCCAGCCCAATAATCTCATAGATAGCCTTTCGTCCTTTATAACCGGTGTAATAACAATACTGGCAACCTTTAGCGACTGAATGTTTTTTAGGTACAGATGGAGGTGAAAAATGTTTAGGTAAAAGTTTTGAGTCAAAGTTTTCTTCTTGTTTACAGTCAGGGCATAGTAATCTTACTAAACGTTGGGCTGCTGTAGTATTTAAAGTGTTAGCAAGTAGGAAGGGAGGTATCCCCATATCAATCAAACGCGAAACAGTTCCCCATGCTGAGTTAGTGTGTATGGTAGATAAAACCAAGTGACCGGTAAGTGCCGCTCTTATTGCCATCTGTGCTGTTTCTCCATCGCGTATTTCACCAAGCATAATTACATCAGGGTCTTGTCGCAAAAAAGTGCGAAGCGCACTGGCGAAAGTTAATCCTATACTTTCCTTTACCTGCACTTGGTTAATGCCTTTCAATGTGTACTCTACCGGATCTTCAATGGTTACCACATTAGTTTTCTCTTTATTCAGAATTTTCAAAGTAGCATAAAGAGTTGTTGTTTTACCGGAACCGGTTGGACCGCTTATTAAAACAATACCGTGAGGTTTTTTAATTCCTTCAAGGTAAGCTTCTAACTCATGTTTTTGAAATCCTAATTCATAAATATCAATATTAGTAGCATCGTTACTCAATAAACGGAGCACAATTTTTTCTCCATAAAGAGTTGGTAAGGATGAAACACGTATATCAAATTTATTTGTGCCGTCATTGAAGAAAATGCGTCCATCTTGCGGTAATCTTTTTTCAGATATGTCAAGGTTCGCCTGAATCTTAATCATGTTGATGAGGGCTGGATAATCATTCTTGTCAATAATCATTCGTTCAATAAGATTCCCATCAATCCGTAACCTAACCCTGCACTTTTCTTCGTAACTCTCAATATGAATATCGCTGCTGCCAAGATTTTTTGCCTCCGAAACAAGCGTTTTCAAGAATTCAGTTGATTTCAGATTAAAGACCTTCTGAACGGTTTCAAGATTAACCTGATTGGCTTTGCGGTAATGTTTGGAAAGTAATTTTTGAATCACCGAATCTTCCTCCTCATGCAAAACGACTGATTTATCAAGAATCATTTCCAGTTCGTTCTTTGCATCAGTTTTAGAACTATTTTTTGAAATGAAAAATTCAACAGTACTGTTGTTTCGTTCTTTTGGTATTGCTAAATAATACCACGCTTGCTCCGGCTTTAATATTTGCAGAATTTCAGTTGTGAAAATATGTTCTTCCGATTTCATCTTAATATGTCAGGTAAGAAAGTAGTAATGAATCATCATGTAAGTTAAAACTTGTCGAGAAAATATCAATAGAGTAAACCGGAAGAAAAATAATTGCTTGCATTGCAGCTAATGGTATTTTATATTGCTTATCTCGTTTGTAAGTAACAATAATGAAAAATATGAGTACAGTAA
>CAIYOV010000136.1 GCA_903927935.1 uncultured Bacteroidota bacterium
AAACATATTCAAAAGGTCCGATGGTTGTTTCCTGAATTCGGGACCGGCCTGAGTATAAACCTTATAATAATTGTTGAAGCGTATAAACCCTTGTTCGTACGTACTGCCAATCATAATATTCAGATTTTCCATGGCATTTCCAATAGAAACTCCTTTTTGCATTGCCAGTTCATTATCTATAAGTATTTCGTATTGCGGGTACTTGGCAGAGTAAAACGCAAATAATCCGCTCAACTCTTTTCGCTTTTTTAAAGCCTCCACAAAATCATTATTCACTACGTCAAATTTCTGGTAATCCACATCGCTGCTCTTGTCTAAAAGTCGCAGAGAAAAACCATCAGAAGAACCATAGCCGGGAACAGCGGGAGGTTCGAAGTATTCAATATTGGCGGCAAGGTCTTTTGATTTCTCTTCCAGTTCAGCAATTACCTGTTTTACTGAATGTTTGCGATCCGACCAATCTTTTAGGTTAATCAAACAAGTACCTGCATTAGAGCCTCTTCCCTCTGTAAGGATTTCATATCCGGCCAGTGCAGTAACCGATTGAACACCATCTACTTTCTTGGCAATAGCCTGGAGTTTTCTTGCAACTTCGTTGGTTCTTTCCAGTGTAGTTCCGGGAGGTGTTTGAATAATAGCATAAATCTGCCCCTGGTCTTCATTGGGAATAAAGCCGGCAGGAAGAATTTTGTTTATTCCTACAACACCAAAAGCAAAAGCAATCAACATTCCGTAAGTAACCACTCTGCGGTCAACTATCAGTTTGAGTAAACTGGTATATCTTCCGGTAATTTTTTCAAAACCTTTATTGAACCAATTAAGAAAGATACTTATCGGTGTTTTTCTTTTCGGCTGTCCATGCGTGTTTTTTAAAAGAATAGCACACAAAACAGGTGTAAGCGTAAGGGCAACAACTCCGGAAAGGATAATGGCCGTTGCCATGGTAATGGAGAACTGGCGATAAAGTACCCCTACAGGTCCTGTCATAAATGCTACTGGAACAAACACCGCAGTCATTACTAAGGTTATAGCTATAATAGCTCCCCCTATTTCACCAAGCGCTTTTTGTACCGCTTTATATGGCGATAAATTGTCTTCTTCCATTTTAACATGCACCGCTTCCACTACCACAATAGCGTTATCGACCACAATACCAATAGCTAATACCATGGCAAACAGGGTTATCAGGTTAATGCTTAACCCGAACATTTGCATAAACATAAAGGTTCCGATCAGCGAAACAGGTACAGCCAGAATAGGAATAAGGGTAGATCGCCAGTCACCGAGAAAAATAAATACCACTATGGCAACCAGTATAAAAGCTTCCAGTAAGGTATGAAGTACTTTTTCGATAGAGGCGTCAACGAATGTCGAAACATCATAATTGATTTCATAATCCATGCCCGGAGGGAAATCTTTTTTTAATTCTGACAACTTTGCTTTTACATCCGCAATTACTTTGCTGGCATTACTTCCCGGATTTTGTTTTAGTACTAGCGAGGCAGAAGGATAGCCATCTTTGTTAGAATATATATCAACGAATTCGCTTCCTACCTCTACTTCGGCAACGTCTTTTAGTTTAAGTATTTCGCCAGCTGCATTAGCACGTATAATAATTTCCTTATACTGTTCCGGTGTATTATACCAACCCTTATAGGTAAAAACATATTCCTGCGACTGTGCAGTTTTTCCTGAACTCAGACCTACTCTTCCTGGTCTAGCCAATACGCTTTGTTCGTCAATAGCTTTTAAAACATCATCTGCCGAAATTTTATAAGCCCTCATTCTGTCGGGGTTTAGCCAAACGCGTATAGCAAAAGCGCGGCTGCCTATTGCATCGGCCATGCCCATTCCGCTTATTCGTTGAATCTCCGGTAAAATGTATGTATTGGCATAATTGAATAAAAATTTCTCATCAGTAGTTTTATTGGTGCTGTAGAGATTCAAATACATCAACATACTGGGCTGTAATGGTTTGATGATTACACCTTCTCTTTGAACCAATGGCGGAAGGTTGGTCATTACCTGGTCAACCCTGGATTTTACTCTGGCCGCTGCAATTGTAGGATCAGTACCCGGTTCGAATACTATATCAATACTTGCTTCGCTTGCACTGGTTGCATCCGACATCATGTATTGCATGCCCTGAACACCATTGATTTCTCTTTCTAAAATAGTTAAGGTTGATTTTACCAATACATCGGCATTAGAACCCGGAAATTCAATGAAGATAGTCACCCTTGGGGGAGCTATATCAGGGAATTGAGCTACTGGTAATGTATTTATTGCCAATAGTCCGAGGAAGACTATTCCAATGGATAATGCTATAGCAAGAACCGGTCTTTGTATAAACTTATTAAACATCTCTATTGTTTTGGGGTTCTTGCCTTATTCGGCATGTAAATTATTTAAGTCGGATAAGGCCTTATTAAAAGGCACAAACACAGTTTCTATTTTCTCGTTGTTTTTTACTTTTCCCAAACCTTCTAAAAGGATCTTGTCGCTTGGGCTAATGCCTGAAGTAACTACATATAAGTGTGGCATTTCCTGAGCCACCGTAATTTGTTTTGACGTCAACACCCCTTTTTCGTCAACTAAGTATACAAACTTCTTATCCAGAATATCGAAAGTAGACTCTTGAGGAATCAGGATGGCATCTTTAAGATAGGTGGGCATGAGTATGGTTCCTGTTTCACCATGTCTGAGTATCTGTTTAGGATTTGGGAATGTTGCACGGAAGGCAATGTTTCCAGTTTCATTATTGAAATCGGCTTCAATGGTTTCCACTATTCCCTTTTGGTCAAACATTTCGTGGTTCGCCATTTGCAGGTCAACTTTTTGATGTCCTTCTTTTTTGGCACGGGTGATATAGTCTAAGTATTCCGCCTCTGGCACGTTAAAGTAAACCCACATTTTGCTGTTGTCCGAAAGAGTGGTGAGCAGTGCTCCTTCATCAACTAAACTACCGAGCCGCTCGTAAAAGTGGTCCATGATGCCATCGAAAGGGGCACGTATTTCGGTAAACGTTAAGTGTGCCTGTGCGAGTGCCAATTCGGCCTTCTCTTTGTCGAGCGTGGCTTTTGCCAATGCCAGTTCATTTTTAGAAACTACGTTGCTATCGGCAAGGCTCTTGGTGTTTTGGTATTCGATTTCAGCAAAGCTTACATTGGCTTTGGCTTTTTCCATTTCTGCCTGATAAATCACAGGCATAATCTGAAACATCAGTTGTCCTTTTTTTACAAATTGACCTTCATCTACATAAACATTCTGTAAATAGCCCTTTTCCTGCGACCTAAGTTCAATGTGGTTAATGGCATGAATCTGACACACATAATCTTTATAGATCATAGTGTCCATTTGCATCGGGCTTGTTACCAAAAATTTGGCTTCAGTTTCCTTTTCATGTTTTTCAGTATTACAACTATACATCAGTACGGTTGACAGGCTAATGAGAATTAGTATCCTCTTCATTACAGTTTTATTTTTAAGTTGATTAATGACAATTGGCAGAACCCATTCCGATCTAGAATGGATGTAATATACACATTAGGCTTGAGGTGGAGGAGAGATGATTTCTTTGGTAAAGTCGGTGAAGCACACAGGTTGAAAAACCGGCAACTTTTGTTCCGTTAAGCGAAATCCTCTGAACGAAAAAGCAAAGCACTTATCGTTGAATTTTATAGTGGATATTTTTTTTGTCTGGTGACGATGACCCGAATGGTCGTTTTTCTTATCAGGAAATTGTCCGTGAATATCGAGCGCGTGTTCACAAACTAATTCAGCAA
>CAIYOV010000137.1 GCA_903927935.1 uncultured Bacteroidota bacterium
ACATTAAAAATTTTGAATTGCGAGCATAATATTTTAGGTGCATTGCCCATTCTTCCTGATAGTTTACTTTCATTAAAATGTAGCTACAATCAACTGCCTGTATTGCCTTCACTTCCAAGCAAGCTGCGGGAACTTTACTGTTATAATAACCAGCTAACTGCTTTACCTAATTTTCCCAATACAATTTTTGCAATAGAATTTGACCACAATCAAATACAAAATTTGCCTCCACTACCCGATAGTTTAACTGGTTTGAGTTGCACTTATAATTTACTAACTAATATTCCTTCCATACCGAATAAGACCACACAATTATTTTGCAACCATAACTCAATAACCCTAGTACCCGATTTACCTAACACTGTATATCAGGCGGACTTCAGCTACAATCAAGTTACATCAATAGGAAAACTACCACACTGGCTTAATTTTCTTGATGTATCAAATAACCCTGTTTCCTGTTTACCAAGATTTGACAGTATAGAAATACTATACATTACAAGCACGAATATTCTTTGTTTGCCAGATAGTAGCATAGCAATAAGCATAACTCCTGCAAATCTTAATTTACCTCGCTGCGATTCGGTTGACCCTAATCAATGCGTTCACTGTTTCGCACATTTTGTTATTCATCCCGATACATCCACTCAAAATGTTTATTACGGATTTAATCAAAGTACAGGTTCTAATTTAAGTTACTTATGGAATTTCGGAGATGGAGATACATCTATACAACCATACCCAATACACCATTATACCCAAGCCGGATATTATATGGTTTGTTTGACTGTTAGCAACAGTTCCGGTTGTGCAAATACTTATTGCGATTCCTCATTTTACGTTTTTAAAACCGAAGGCGGATTAATGGACGAGTTACATATTCTAAATTCTACCACCAACATTCCCACTATAGGTTTTGCAGGTAAGCTATTCTCTCTCTCCCCCAACCCCGCCACCAACAGCGTTACCATCACCACCGGTGAAGAAATAATTGGCAGCACCGTCACCGTAACCGATATAACGGGAAGAAAGATGCAGGCTGTTGAACAACAAACAACTAACCATAAACTGGAAACAACAAACCTTGCCAGCGGAGTTTACCTCATCACCCTTACCGCTCCTGACGGAAGAAGCGCCACTAAGAAATTAGTGATAAGTAAATAGATTTACACTCTATGAACCCAAGGGTAGCTGTATACCGCAAAACAACCTTCAACGCAGCGCACAAACTTTATTGCAAAGACTGGAGCGTTGAACAGAATAAAGAAGTATTTGGTTTGTGTGCCAATGAAAATTACCATGGGCACAACTACCATTTGCATGTAAAAGTAACGGGCGAAATAAATCCCCAAACCGGTTATGTTATTAATCTGGAAGAACTGAAAACAATAGTTCAGCGCGAAGTGCACGACCGGTTCGACCACCGCAACCTGAATTTAGATTGCCCCGAATTTAAAGACCTGAACCCCACCGGTGAAAACATTGTGGTGGTTATCTACAATCTCATCCGCCCGAAATTAGATGCGAAATACGATTTGCAGGTCCGCCTTTTCGAAACCGAGCGCAATTATTTCGAATACCCTGTCTGAAGTTAGTCTGACATTACTTAAACACCAAATCAAAATAAACCGGCAGGTGGTCGCTGTAGCCGCCTACCCATCTGCCACTGGCATACGTGCGGTTGGGAATCATACCATACTTAGGGTGATTAAACAAAAGCCATTGCGGAGAGAAGATAGAGGCTGCAGCATGACGGATAAAATATTGATTCCTGGGGTCCAGCATATTTACCGAAACAATAAACTGGTCGAAGATATCGCTCTCGTCTTTGTATTTAAGCGTAAACTCTTTTTTGTCGTATAGCGGCAGCATCAAATTTACCATAGGCGGCACTTTCAATTTCTTATCGCGTACCACCGGTGCCATGTTTTTCAGGCTGGCATCAGTGGGGTTGTCGTTAAAATCGCCCATCACAATTACACGCGCAAAAGGTTCGCCCAAATAGATGTTGTCGATTTTCGCTTTCAGCACTTTCGAAGCTATCATCCGTTTCGCATCACTTTCTGCCGGACCGCCCCTTCTGCTCGGCCAGTGGTTCACAAAAAACCAAACATCTGTTCCCTCACTTAAGTTTGCTTTAAAATAAAGTATGTCGCGCGTTTTATCATCGCCTAAATCAATTTTCAGCGTGGCATCAAAAACATTTTCAACTACATCTTTATTGTAAAGAAAAGCCACATCAATGCCCCGCTCATCGGGCGAGTCGTGATGAATAATGCCGAGGTTGAATTTTTTAAGAGCCGGTTGCGCAATTAAATCCTGCAGCACTTTTATATTCTCTACTTCGCTCATGCCAATTACCAATGGCTGAATAGTATCAAGCATTGCGGCAAAAACTTTAGCCAGGTGATTCAGCTTCACTTCATACTTTTTGGTGTTCCATACATTTTTAGATGAAGGAAGAAATTCTTCATCCTGTGTTTCGGGGTCATTAATCGTATCGAACAGATTTTCTGCGTTGTAAAAAATAACCCTGCCCGGTTTAAGCAGCGGTTCATTTTTTTGTGCAAAGGCAGAAAAGCATAAAAACAGGAAGGAGAGAAGGAGGAGTTTATTCACTTAAAATATTTACCGGTGGCAATTAAATTCAATTCTTCATCAACGCTCAGCGGAGCATAGCTCAAACTTACCGCTTTTGAAATATCAAGCGATACATCAGCCGGCCGGGGTGCTGCCATCTTCACATCTTTTTGCGAACAGGAATGAAGCAATGAAGTATCTAAAGCAAAAACATAACATGCTTTCAATCCGAAATCGTAGCGGGATAGCTTTTCTTTACCAGCCAAATGAATAATGCCCGTTTCGTATATCAGTTTTAAAATCCCTTCGGCAATACTTCTCGCCCCGCATACGCTCCTGTATTCATCATGAAAGAGAGATGCTTTTTCTCCATTCTGTATCTGCACAATAAACTTCTGTAAGTAGTTGGCGGCACTTGCTTCCGGCTCTCCAAACATCAGCGGTAAACGGAACACCGTTGCTTCGGAATAAATGCGAAGCACTTCATCTTCGGCCACCGCTTTCTGTTCACCATAAATACTCAACGGATTTTTTTCATCCTCCTCTTTATACATTCCCTGTTTGCCGTCAAAAACCAGATCGGTGGAAGTAAACGCAAAAGGGATTTGATAATCGCAACAAATGCCCGCCAGGTTTTTAGTGGCTTCTACATTCACCCGATAACTCAGTTCTTCATTGTGTTCGCAGAAGTTAGCATCAGAAATAGCAGCCGTATGAATGATGGCATCCGGTTCAATATCATCTATAATATTCCCCAGTTCAATGTAATTGCGGATGTCGCAGTTAATATCAACCGCATCTTCAAAATCAAGAACTCTGGAATTAGTAATGCTGTAAACTTCCCAATCCTTAGCGGCCACTCTCGCCAAATGATAGCCCAGAAAACCCGATGCACCGGTAATGATGAGTTTCTTTTTACTCATTGCAGTCTAAACTATACCCGGAATAATTTTGTAAGGAACCAGTTTGCGGTATTCTTCCCAATACTTGCCGTATTTCTTGCTGCACTTGGCCTCATCTCTGAACGCCCGATGCGTAAGCAAAGCCGTTAGAAAAATGACGTAGAAGAACGGCATCAGGTAACTAAAGCCTGTTGCACAACTCCATAAAAATGCAGCAGCCAGTTCAGGTAAATAATGAAAGTGACTGCTGATGCCCCAAAAGCCCGAAGCGAGCAAAAGATTCTTTTTCTGCTCACCGGTTTCAGTAGTATAAGTAGCGTGAATCAACACCGGTGCTTTGCCCCAGATAGTAGTGTTGCCGTTCTTAGCCCGCACTTCCTGTCTTTGTCTGTCGGCCCAGTAATTCATAAAAATGGCGCCCACACCTGCTGCAAAAATTAAAGCCGCAGCCCACAAAGGCAAACCAACGGGGTGTTTTACCATAAACATAACGGGAGAAGTATAAACAGCCGGCACCCAAACCAAACAGCCCCAGCAGATGTAAAACCCTGCACGGTCAACAATAATATCCATCGAGCGCATGTAGCCGCTCTCCCAAATAAAAAATTTGAAAAGGTAAATTACAATCAGTGCGGCAGAGATTATGATAGACCAATCAGCTTCTTTCTGCGCAAACGCAAATGAAGTAACAGCAATAGCCCAACCGGTCATGCCAAAACGGCAATTGGTAAATTGTTTTACATCCCAGCCCAAAATGCGTGGATACAACTCGGTGCCCCAGTAGTAATCGAAAATAAAGTTACCGGTGTGCGAGTTATCGGTGGTAGAAGGAAAATATCTTCCCTTGAAATAAAGGAAAAGACAAAACACCAGTGCCGTAAAATTCAGCGCACCAAGTATATCGCCAAAGTTGTCGTAAACAATAGAGGGGGAAAATAAATTCAAACCAAGCGCGCAGCCGAAAAAAAGCGCGAAGGTGATAATGTAAGAAGCCAGTCCGTTGTCTTTATATTCCGGCAGGTTTCCCATAGGCGTAATCGTACCGGTGAATATCTTACCGGGAAGAAAACGCATCAGCAATAATTGCAGTACGGCAAAAATGCCGATGATTTTCCAGGCAGTTACTGTTCCGAAAAAGCGCGAGAACCAAACTTCGTTGATAACCGTCAGAAATCCTTTAGCAGAAATTTCATTCCACAAATTCAGGAAAGAGCCATCCAGTTCAACGTTAGTGTGCCACATCAGCATGGCAAAAAACGGAGTTACAAAAACAAGAAATATAGGAACGATAAAGCGCGTAAGAATGTTTTCGTCTGTTACTGTTTTACTCATGTGGTGTGGCTTAAATAAAAAAATCCGAAGCGGTTAAACTTCGGATGGAAATATAAAATGAATTCTATTTTATGAAAGACTTACTACCTCACATGTTCAGTGCCCGGTTATCAGTAGCTATCAAACATGCTTCTTTAAAGGCCTCGGTGTAGGTAGGGTGCGGGTGACTCATGCGCGAAATATCTTCGGCACTGGCGCGGTATTCCATGGCCACTACGCCTTCAATAATTAAATCGGCTGCACGCGCACCAATAATGTGCACGCCCAATATTTCATCTGTTTCCTTATCGGCAAGAATTTTCACAAAGCCATCTAAGTCGCCACTGGCGCGTGCGCGGCCTAATGCGCGGAAAGGAAATTTGCCGCTTTTGTAAGCTACCCCTTTCTGTTTCAGCTCCTGCTCGGTGGCACCCACACTTGCCGCTTCGGGCCAGGTGTAAGCCACACCGGGAATCAAATTATAATTGATGTGCGGCTTCTGTCCTGCTATCACCTCAGCTACAAATGCACCTTCTTCTTCTGCCTTATGTGCCAGCATAGCACCGCGCACTACATCACCAATGGCATAAATTCCGGCAACTTCCGTTTCCATCTTATCATTCACCGCAATTCTTCCTCTTTCATCTGTTTTCAATCCTGCCTTTTCAAGTGCAAGGCCTTCTGTAAATGGAACACGACCGACTGCCACTAAACAGTAATCGCCTATTACTTCTACTTTTTCTCCGGCCTTATTTTCTGCGGTTACAGTTACCTCTTTACCCTTAACTGTTGCACCGGTTACTTTGGTAGAAAGCATAAACTCCATTCCCTGTTTACGCAACACGCGAAGCAGTTCTTTTCCTAACTCATCGTCCATTGAAGGAACAATCTTATCAAGAAACTCTATCACCGTTACCTTCGAACCAAGGCGCAGATAAACCGAGCCGAGTTCCACACCGATAATTCCACCGCCTATAATCACCAGATGTTTCGGAACCTCTTTCAGCATCAACGCTTCGGTAGAAGTGATAATTCTTTTTTTGTCAACCGTAATGAAAGGAAGTTTAGTAGGCTTACTGCCGGTGGCAATAATTGTTTTTTCGGTTTCCAGTTCGGTTACTTCTGCTTTGCTATTCGTTACTGCAATTTTGTTTTTCGAAATAAAAGAACCGGTGCCGAAATAAGTGTCAACTTTATTTTTCTTCATCAGAAAAGCGATGCCATCGTTGTTAGCTTTCACTACTCCGTTTTTACGGGTAACCATTTTTGTAAAGTCGAAACTCAGCCCTTTTGTAGCAATGCCGTGGTCTTCAAAACTCTTCTCGGCATTATGATAATGTTCCGATGAATCGAGCAAAGCCTTTGAAGGAATGCAGCCTACGTTGGTGCAGGTCCCTCCCAATACATCATATTTTTCAATAATCGCCACTTTCATTCCAAGTTGCGCGCAACGGATAGCACCAATGTAACCACCGGGACCCGAACCAATAAATACTACATTATACTTCGACATGATTTTGTTTTAAATATCTAACAATAAATCAACCGGATCAGCACCTAATAGCATCTTGTGCGGGTTTTCTAAGAAATCTTTCACGGCCACTAAAAAGCTTACTGATTCTTTTCCGTCAATTACTCTATGGTCATAACTCAATGCCACATACATCATCGGGCGAATTACTACTTGTCCGTCAATGGCCATTGGGCGGTCCTGAGTTTTATGCATACCGAGAATAGCTGTTTGCGGAGGATTGATAATGGGCGTGCTCATCAGCGAACCAAAAACTCCACCGTTAGAAATAGTAAACGTTCCACCGGTCATCTCCTCCATCGTCAATAAACCATCGCGGCCTTTAATGGCCAATTCTTTTACCTTCTTTTCAACGCCCGCAAGTGAAAGCGATTCCGCATTCCTGATAACCGGCACTACCAGTCCTTTAGGCGTAGAAACTGCAATGGATATATCGCAGTAGTCGTGGTAAACAATTTCATTCTCTTCTATGCTCGCATTCACCGATGGGAATTTTTCGAGCGCCAGACAAACAGCTTTTGAAAAGAAACTCATCATGCCCAAACCCACTTCATTCTTCTTTTTGAAGGCATCGCCATACTTTGCCCGGATAGTATTGATGGCCGTCATATCCACTTCGTTGAAAGTAGTGAGCATGGCGGTTGAGTTTTTCGAGTAAACCAGTCTTTCAGAAATGGTTTTTCTCAACCGGCTCATTTTCTCTCTTCTCTCGTTACGGCTGAATGCTTCGCGCACCGGCATATTCGCTTTTTCGCGCACCGCTTTAATAGCATCTTCTTTCGTAACTCTACCTTTTACACCGGTGCCTTTCACATCGGTATTCTTTACCCCGCCTTCCTCCAATGTTTTTTTAGCGGCCGGAGATGGAGTTCCGGTGGCATATGTTTTTTCGCTGGTCGCAACCTGTTCTTTCTTTTCTTCTTGCCTTGGTTCTTCTTTTTTCTCAGGACTTTTAACTACTGTCTTTTTTTCTTCTGCAGGCTTAGCCGCAGTTTCGTCAATGTTGCAAATCAGTGCACCAATTTTCAAATCGTCACCGTCTTTTGCAACGAACTTAATTATACCTGCAACCGGTGATGGCAATTCCTGTGAGGCTTTATCGGTTTCGAACTCGCAAATGGGTTGGTCGAGTGTTACATAGTCTCCATCTTTTACCAACCACCGGCTAAGTGTTACTTCGGTAATAGATTCTGCAAGCGAGGGAACTTTTACTTCTGTCATTACTGGAAATTGTATGTTTTTTAAAAGCGAGTGCAATATTATCCAAAAACAACGGCAATTCAATCGCGATTCAATACATAGCTTTGTTATGTTTTGAAAACACAGAAGCCCTCTTATCTTCACGCTACA
Source organism: uncultured Bacteroidota bacterium (assembly GCA_903927935.1). Classification (GTDB taxonomy): domain Bacteria; phylum Bacteroidota; class Bacteroidia; order Chitinophagales; family LD1; genus Bog-950. Next base: position 7,675 of record CAIYOV010000137.1, read on the forward strand.
CTATGATGAAGATAGTTGAAGTAGCAGACCATGTGACGGAAGAAAAATTTCTTCAACTACCCTTTTCTCTATACAGTAACGATTCAAATTGGATTGCTCCGCTGAAACAGGATGTAAAAAAGGTTTTTGATCCTAAGAAGAATAAGCATTTTGAACACGGGGAATGTACCAGATGGCTTTTGATGCATGACGAAAAAGTGATTGGCCGGATTGCCGCTTTCATAAATCACCGCACCGCAAATACCGAAGACCAACCTACCGGTGGTTGCGGTTTTTTTGAATGTGTCAATAACCAGGAAGCAGCGAATTTGCTTTTCGATACGGCAAAAAAATGGTTGCAGCAAAGAGGCATGCAGGCAATGGATGGTCCCATAAATTTTGGAGAAAGGAATGCCTGGTGGGGGTTATTAGTAGAAGGGTTTACGCCACCAACCTATCAGATGAATTACAATCCGCCTTATTACAAAGAACTTTTTGAGGCCTATGGATTCAAAGATTATTTTCAGCAGTATTCATATTCTATTGGCGTAAACGATTCCAGGCCCGACCGCTACAAAGCAATTATTGACCGGTTGCGTAAAAGCACCGATTATTCTTTTCGCCATATTGAAAAGCATAAGCTGAAACATTATGCAGAAGATTTCAGAACCATCTACAACAAAACGTGGAAGTTTCTTCCCAATTTCAAAGAAATGGACAAAGATGAAGCCCAGAAACTGATTCTGAGTTTCAGGCCGGTGATGGTTGATTACCTCGCCTGGTTTGCCTATTACAAAAATGAACCGATAGCGATGTTTATTATGCTGCCTGAGTTAAATGGCTGGTTCAAACATTTGAAAGGGGACTTAAACATTTGGGGCATGTTGAAATTTTTGTGGCTCAAAACTTTCGATACCTCAAACCGGAAAATATTCGGAATTATTTTTGGTGTAGTGCCCGAACATCAGAAGAAAGGAATTGAAGGAGCTATTGTAATGGCAGCTGATGATGTGGTGCGGCCCAAAAAGCGATGGGATGAAATTGAGTTGGTTTGGGTGGGCGATTTTAATGCACGTATGATCCGCACCTGCGAAATTCTGGGAGCTAAACTTGCCAAGCGGCACATTACTTACCGCAAACTGTTTGATGAAACCAAAGAATTCAAACGCCATCCGGTGATTGAGTAATTAAATTAATTTCCACCACCATTAAACTTTCTTCACCAAGTTTAATCTTATTCCATTAAATCCCTGTTTATGGCAAATGCTTACTCTACCGGTTTTCAGCAAAGCAAAAATTTTCCAAAGCCCGATAACTCCCGTTCAATGCGCAGCACTGGCTTAACTCCATACACCGGTCAGTGGACAAATACGGAAGTAGTTCATCTTTTAAAACGAACCATGTTTGGTGCAGCTAAAGCCGATGTAGATTATTTCCTAACCAAAACCATGAGCCAGGCAGTGGATGAACTGCTTACGCCCAGTGCCAGTGCACCGGTCGGTCCGCTCAATAATTATAACGATGCCAACTATACTGACCCGAATGTTGCCCTTGGTGCCGAATGGGGGAATGCCCCGTATGATACTAACGTAAACACCAAGCGAAAAAAATCTTTCAAAAGCTGGTGGATTGGTCAAATGCTTAATCAGGGCAGAAGCATTGAGGAAAAGATGACGCTCTTCTGGCACAATCATTTTGCCACACAAATCAGTACCATTGGCGATGCGCGTATGGCTTACAAGAACAACGTACTGCTGCGTTCCAACGCACTCGGAAATTTTAAGACATTTACTAAGGCGGTTACGAAAGACCCGGGCATGTTGCGATACCTGAACGGTTATCTGAACACCAAAAATGCACCGGATGAAAACTACGCACGTGAGTTACAGGAACTATTTACCGTAGGGAAAGACCCGGTGCAACAATACACCCAAAGCGATGTGCAGCAGGCGGCAAAAGTATTAACCGGTTACCGTGTAGATGCTGCCAATAACATTTGCACTTTCGACAGCACCAAGCACGATATTACAAACAAGCAGTTTTCATCTTTCTATAATAATACTGTCATCACCGGGCAAAGTGGTGCTGCCGGTGAAAACGAATTGGATGATTTGCTTACTATGCTTTTTGCTACCAACGAAGTGGCAGAATTTATCTGTAAGAAAATTTACCGGTTCTTTGTTTACTACAATATTGATGCTGCAACAGATACGAATGTGATTCAACCGATGGCTGTTATTTTCCGCAACAGCAACTATGATATTACACCGGTGCTCTCCGCACTGTTTAAGAGCGAACATTTTTACGATGCGCTTAACCGCGGATGTATTATCAAATCACCGGCTGATTATTTTGTAGGGGCATGCCGAGAGTTCAATGCAGTGTTTCCCGCCTCTACTGATTTAGTGCAGCAATATTATTTCTGGTATGTTCTGGAAACTGTTATGGCAAGTTGTACTCAGGATATTGGCGACCCGCCTAACGTTGCTGGCTGGCAGGCGTATTATCAGGCACCCGGTTACCACGAAATGTGGATTAACAGCGATACACTTCCCAAGAGAACACAGTATTTCGATTTACTGGTAAACACCGGTTACACGCATCAGGGGTTTACGCTTAAGTTCGATGTGCTGGCGTTTACTGCGTCACTAAGTAATCCGCAAGACCCGAACGTGGTCATCAACGAATCGCTTGCCTTGATTTATTCAATTGATACCGATACCAATCTTTTCAATTATCTTAAATCAATTCTGCTTTCCGGTCAGGCAACTGACAATTACTGGACCAGTGCGTGGATTGACTATGTAAATGCACCCACTAACCAAACTTATGTGGGCATTGTAAAATCGCGCCTCTCGCAAATGTTTCAGTACCTTATTGATTTGGCGGAATACCAATTGTCATAACCGAAAACACTAATCATGAAAAGAAAAGATTTCATCCGCCATACCATTCCTGCTGTAACTATTCCTGCTTTACTCAGCGGTTTTTCGTTCAAAGCATTTAGTGCTTCCCCTTTGCTCGAATCGCTGCTGCGCTCTTCGGGCAGTGGTGACCACGTACTGGTGCTTATTCAACTTTCCGGTGGCAACGATGGTTTGAATACCGTAATTCCGCTCGATCAGTATTCTGTTTTGTCAGCATGCAGAAGTAATTTGGTAATCCCTTCCGGACAAACATTGAGTTTATCGGGTTTGGCGAACACTGCGCTTCATCCATCTATGACCGGTATGCAGAGTTTGTTTAACGATGGGAAAGTTCGAATCGTTCAGGGGGTAAGTTATCCCGACCCGAATCTTTCTCACTTCCGAGCTACCGATATTTGGCTGAGCGCAAGTGACTCTTCGCAATATCTGAACACCGGTTGGGCCGGAAGATATCTGAACTACGAATATCCTAATTACCCTACCGGTTATCCGAACACCACAGTGCCCGATCCATTGGCTATTCAGATTGGCTCGGTGCTTTCAACAGCTTTCCAGGGACCAACCTGCGGAATGGGCATGAGTATTTCGGATCCTTCTAATTTTTACAATCTCATCAACGGTATTCAGCAAACAGCACCGGCTACCCCTGCGGGTCACGAGTTAAGTTATGTGCGTCAGGTAGCGCAGCAAACCGACCAATATGCCGGTGTAATTACTGCGGCAGCTGCAAATGTAACTACGCAGGGAACGTATCCGGCAAATAATTCACTGGCGGCACAATTAAAAATTGTATCGCAGCTGATTGCCGGTGGATTGCAGACAAAAATCTACATGGTAAGCATGGGCGGTTTCGACAACCACTCTAATCAGGTAGATAACGGCTCACCGGCTACCGGTACGCATGCCGACTTACTGCAGGAGCTTTCGGATGCCATCAAAGCGTTTATGGATGACCTTACTTTTTTGGGCGCTGCCGACAGAGTAGTGGGAATGACTTTCTCGGAATTTGGCAGAAGAATATTGGGCAATAACAGTTTTGGAACCGACCACGGTGTGGCAGCACCAATGTTCCTGTTCGGCAATAAAGTATTACCGGGCATGCTTGGAACTAATCCTGTTCTTCCTTCAACGGTAACGGTGAGCGATAATGTGCCTATGCAATACGATTTCCGTTCTATTTATGCTTCGATTCTGCAGGATTGGTTCTGCGTTCCAACGGCTGATTTGAATTCAATTCTGTTGCAGAATTTCCAAACACTTCCTTTGGTGAACGCTTCGGACTGTGCGGCTACTGCCATTCACGAAATAAATAATGCAGCAGGGCAAAACCTCTTGAATATTTCGCCAAATCCGTTTGTATCGAGTTGCAATATTTCATTTACTACCAATGGCGGACATACCTTGTTACAGGTTTTTGATGGCGAAGGACGCGTAATGAAAACGTTAACCGATAAGGAAATGGATGCAGGCACTTACAAAGTTTCGTTCGAAAACGAAGGTTATGCCACCGGTGTTTACTATGCGCGTTTGCAAAACCGCTCGGTGCAGCAGGTAAAGCCAATGATGATAACCCGATAACATTGCCGCGGAAAGCGCACATACTTTTTATTTTCGCTTTTCATGTCCGCCACAGTTACATACGTTGATGTTATTCTCCCGCTTGCACTTCCCCAGGCGTACACGTATGCGGTGCCTGTTGATTTAGTGTCGTTTGTAAAAGTAGGCCAGCGGGTAATTGTGCAGTTTGGCAAGAACCGTTTTTATTCTGCCATCATCAAAAGCATTCACCACAAAAAACCGGTGGTAGATGCCAAACTGATTGAAACCATTGCCGAGGAAGAGCCGATTGTAACCGAAACGCAATTGAAGTTCTGGAAGTGGATGAGTGAGTATTATATGTGCACCGAAGGCGAAGTGATGAACGCGGCACTGCCCAGCGGATTAAAACTTTCGAGCGAAACAAAAATTCGCTATAACGAAAACTACGAGGGCGATTTTGAAAACCTGAACGAAGATGAATTTCTGATTGTGCAGGCACTGCGTGCACAGCACGAAATAAAAATTCCGCAGGTTCAGGATTTGCTTAAAAAGAAAAATGTTTATCCCTCGCTCAAAACGCTTTTCAATCTGAGCATTGCTGTTTCATCGGAAGAAGTAGTGGAGAAATTTAAACCGCGCACCGAAACTTACATCAAGCTGAATGATAAGTATGAAGAGGATGCCGAGTTAGAAAAAATATATACTGAACTCGGTCGCGCGCCAAAGCAGGTGGAGTTGTTGCTGGCTTTCTCGCAATTAGAAAAGAAATCAAAATTCATTCGGAAGAATGAATTGCTGGAGCTTTCTAAAAGTTCTGCCGCAGTTCTTTCGGCATTGGTAAAGCGGAATGTTTTTATTGAATTTAAGATGGAAGTTTCGCGGCTCGGTAATCTGCAAACCGGTGATGTGGATTCTCCCGAATTAAGTGCGGAACAGAAAACTGCACTGGCGCAAATCGATAAGCATTTCGAAACTAAGAATGTTGTGCTGCTGCACGGAGTAACCGGAAGCGGCAAAACCAACATCTACATCGAGAAAATAAAAGAAGTAATTGCCGAAGGCAAACAGGTGTTGTATCTGTTGCCCGAAATTGCGCTCACCGCGCAAATCATTAACCGGTTACGAAAAATATTCGGAACATCGGTGGGCATCTATCACAGCAAGTTTAATCAGAACGAGCGCGTGGAAATTTGGAACAAAGTTTTGCATGGCGAATACAAAATTCTGATTGGTGCGCGCAGCGGTTTATTTCTTCCTTACAAAAACATGGGTTTAATAATCGTTGACGAAGAACACGACAACAGCATGAAGCAGGCCGACCCTGCTCCGCGCTACAACGCG
>CAIYOV010000138.1 GCA_903927935.1 uncultured Bacteroidota bacterium
CTTCACCAACACAAATTTGTTCTCCTTGCCCGCAGCAAATTGCTTACGCAGAGCAGAAGGCATTTTAATTCTGCCTTTCTCGTCCATTGTGCAATCGTAATCTCCGCGGAAGTCCATTAGTGATTGTTTTAAAATCTATGCAAATAAAATTTATTTCCCACAAAATACCACTTCTTGACACTAAAATAGTCAATTATATTTTTCAACAGTTTAAGGAAATTAAAAATGCCTATGAAATCTATCAATTTACATTGGTGGTAAATTGTGGTATAATAATTAATTCACAATATTATTTGTGGAGAAGGGCAGGGTTTTCCACAGTTCGTGAACAGTAACTAACAGCATTTAAACAAAAGGAGGGAGAGAGAAATAGTGGGAAGTGGGAGAAATTGGAATGAAATGGAATTACAAATCCTTATATTCTATAAAATCTTCATCGGGAATCATTACCGATTCATGTTTTACATCCTCTTTAATAACCGGGTTAGAAAAAGTTTTCTCCTGAGGAATTAAATCTTTAATAGAGCCAAAGCCGATTACATCTTTCATTACCGGTGTACCGGTAAGTTCACCGGCAAGCTGAATTTTTTCGAAACCAAATTGGTCTTTAATACTGTAAACTACTTTGCGCAGATTGTCCTTTCGCAGCGTGTCGCCAAACAGCGCATACTGGATGTAATCAGAATCTTCAAAATCGGTAATCCAAACTGCCATTCGCGTAATATCGCAGTTAAATATTTTCGCACAGTTCGTTGCGTTTTCCTTGTCTTTTATTCTGCCGAGAATAATGTTCTGCATTTCGATGGCACCCTGAATGGTTGTATCGGTGCGAACATAATCTCCATAATGTCCGCCATCCTCATAGTTGCAGGAGAAAGCGAGGAAGTGTGCTTTTAGTTCATGCCGCATCATGCGTTTTTCTAATTGAACACAGAGTGCGCGAAGAATATCATACATGGTTTCAAGCGACTGTCGTTGCTCTTTCGAAATCTGCCGCATGGCCTGCATGCTCTTATAATCATCGGTAGCAATATCCACTTCCCGAAAATTTAACCGATAATGCCAATGCTCGCCCACCACACTTTTACATACTTTACGCAACCGGTCAGGCGATGTATGACGAAGTTGCAAAGGCGATTGAATTCCTCCATCCACCAAACGCATAGCCATATTTTTTGCAATGCCGGGAAGGTCGGTGAGTTTTAGTTTATCGAGAACATCATCAATAGTTTCGGGAGTAATAAAGGTGAGACCGTCCGGCTTTTTTATATCAGAGCCTAGCTTGGCGAGAAATGCATTCGGAGCAACTCCAATAGAACAGGTAAACCATTCGCCTACATCTTCTCTAATTTTTTTCTTGATGTCAAAAGCAACCTGCTTGATATCTTTATGCAGTAACCTGTAAGAAGAAAAGTTTAGTACCGCTTCATCCACACTTTTCGGCACCACATCATCAGTAAACTGTTTGAGTACTTTCATAATCTTTACATGAAACTCCCGGTAACGCGCAGGATTTGTTTCGAGCGGAACAAACTCAGGATGCAGTTTCATAATTTCATCTAAGCGTGCTGGCTTTATTCCTTTCTTCTTCGCTTCTTTAGAAAGCGCAATCACTGCGCCCTGCTTACCTGTGTAAACACAAACTCCTATTGGACGATGGCGCAACCAGAAATTTACCTGCTGCTCACAACTTGGGAAATAGCAATTCATATCCACAAACATGATGTTGGATTCCAGCATGGGTGAATGAATATTATTCTGATTTATCTTCACGCTACAATAATTAGTATATCGATTAGTAAAATTAAAATATTACAGGAGTTTTCTCCTAAAAATTACTTTCGCCACATACAATTTATAACCATGAGTTTAAAAACAGTAGAGCAATTTAACTTTGCGGGAAAACGCGCATTGGTTCGCGTTGATTTTAATATTCCTCTCGATAAGCAATTCAATATTACAGATGATAGTCGTATTCTCGGAGCAGTGCCAACTATTCAAAAGATTTTGAAAGATGGTGGAAGCGTAGTGTTGATGAGTCACCTGGGCAGACCACTGAAGAAACTAAAAGAGGACGGCACGGTTGATTTTGCTAAGCATACACTGAAACATGCGGTGAAGAGAACTTCGGAACTGTTGGGAGTTGATGTAAAGTTCGTTGGCGATTGTGTGAGCGATGAAGCTTTTGCAATTTCTTCTTCGTTGAAAGCCGGTGAAGTTTTGTTGTTAGAGAATCTCCGTTTTTATAAAGAAGAAGAAAAAGGCGATGCAGCTTTTGCCGAAAAACTTTCGAAGCATGGTGATGTGTATGTGAATGATGCGTTCGGGACTGCTCACCGTGCACATGCATCTACTACAATCGTTGCCAATTATTTTTCTGCTGAGAATAAAATGTTCGGCTACTTGATGGCGAATGAAGTAGCGAGTGCAGAGAAAGTATTGAAGAGTGCAGAGAAACCTTTTACTGCCATTTTGGGCGGAGCAAAGGTAAGTGACAAAATTCTCATCATTGAAAACCTTTTGGATAAGGCCAACAACATTTTGATTGGCGGTGGAATGGCCTATACTTTCTTTAAAGCGCAGGGAGGAAAAATTGGAAACAGTTTAGTAGAGGAAGATAAATTAGAACTTGCACTGCAACTAATTGAGAAAGCAAAAGCAAAAAACGTAAATCTTCTTTTGCCGATTGACAGCGTGATAGCCGATAAGTTTGATGCGAATGCAAACACATCAACTTCTAACAGCAACGAAATTCCTGACGGCTGGATGGGATTGGATATTTCGAACAACGCGATTTACGATTTCTCGCAAGTTATTCTTTCTTCAAAAATTATTTTGTGGAACGGACCGATGGGAGTTTTTGAAATGGAAAAATTTCAACACGGAACAAAAGCAATTGCTGAGGCAGTAGCACTGGCAACTGAAAAAGGTGCTTTCAGCTTAGTTGGCGGTGGTGACAGTGTAGCTGCAGTTCATAAATTCAATCTTGCCGATAAGGTGAGTTACGTGTCAACTGGTGGAGGTGCTATGCTGGAATATTTCGAAGGGAAAGAATTGCCGGGAATAAAAGCAATAACTCAATAAAGAACTGAATTTGTTGAAAATAAAAAAATGAAAATCCCGCCTTGGAAAGAGCGGGATTTTTAATTGCTGCTATTTATTTTCTTCAAATACTTTAACCACATCTTTGTTGGTAATGATTCCCACGATCAATCCTTCTTTAACCACTGGTACGGATTGAAACTTGCCCATCGCTAAAATTTCTACAACTTTTGAAAAATCATCCTCGGGAGCCACACAAATCGGGTTAACAGTCATTACTTCCTTCACATCAAAAGTAGCATTGAGCGAAGCCATGTTCATAGCGCTACCAGATTTCAATTTTTTGGCGATATATTTCATAATATCATTAATACTCAAAATACCAATCAGGCGATCGCCTTCAGCCACAGGTAAATGTTGAATGTTATACAAATCGAAAAAATCAATAATCTTATCGAATTTAGTTTCTGTATTTGCTACAATCACGTGCGGGGTCATCATGCTTATAACCGGTAATTTCTTTGACATAGTAGTGTGTTTTATGGTGCAAACTTACCAATATAAGGCTACATATTGTATGACAGCGATTATACTTTGGACTGATTAAAGTCAGACCAATTATCTATACCTATTTACCAAATAGTCCACCGATTACCTTACCCACATTTCCGTTTGGCTCCTGAATGTGCAGCATAGCAGCAACGGTAGGTGCTATATCCGCCATGTGAATGTCGTTGTGATCTTCGCCATGTTTTACTTTCCAACCCATCCAAACTAACGGGATATGTGTATCGTAAGGATAAACCGTTCCATGTGTAGTGCCTTTGGCCATTCCCTCGAACCATGCCGGCTCAAACAAAATATACAGTTCACCGGAGCGCTTTGGGTAGTATCCGTTGGCGATAGCACTTTTTAGACTTGGTTCTTCCAATGCATTGCCTAGATTTTCTAAATCGAGAACTTTCGAAACCCCTTCAAATTGCATAAAAAAACTACTAATTGTTTTTTTGAATTCGGTTCGGTCAACTTTCTTTTCTGCAAGTAGTTTATTGTTAAGCGAAAGCTGCATGTTTTCAATACTTAGAATCCATTCGCCATCGCCATATTGCTGTTTTAGTTTTGATTCCAGTTGTTTCATAACTGTATCAATGGGAAAAACACCAGCAGGTATTTTATGTTGTTTCGAAAAATCGGGGACGTGTGCCGCACCGTGGTCAGCAGTTAAAAACACAACATAGTTACCGGTGCCTATGTGCTCATCTAAATAACTAAAGAACTCTGCCAGGTCTTTGTCCAAACGCAGATAACAATCTTCTATTTCTACACTGTTTGGGCCGAACCGGTGACCGATATAATCGGTAGAAGATAAACTCACTGTCAGAAAATCGGGAACAGTGTTGCTTCCGAAGTGTTCATTCTGAATGGCACTTTCAGCAAATTTCAATGTGAATGAATTTCCAAAAGGTGTAGCCGCCAGAATTTTGTAAGAAGGACTTACAACAGTTCCTACTTTATGAATAAAAACAGGTTTGGTTTCTGTTTCAAACGTTCCTTCATAAGGCTCATCATCTTCGGTACTTTCTCCGTATTTTTCGATAGGCTGTAGTGTGGCCCAATTATCTTTCAGATATTTTTCAGGAAACCGGCTATCGTTAAACTGCTTTACCCATACCGGTAAATCGTTCATATAATAAGAAGAGGTAATCCAGTTGCCGCAGGAAGGGTCGTAGAAATAAGCGGCATTGGCGGTATGCCCGGCAGGAAGAATGGAACCGCGGTCTTTGATAGCAATTCCAATTACTTTGCTTTTAAAATTTGTAGCTAATCTCAGTTCGTCAGTGATGGTAGTAGTAAGCATTCTTCTGGGTGACATTTTTCCTGCTGCAGAAGCACTGCCTACAGTTTTTTCGGTAGTGTCTTCAGTGCAGTAAACAACTTTATTCTCTTTTAAATCAAACCAGTTGTTGCCGGTAATACCATGCACCGCAGGCACCGAGCCGGTGTAAATGCAGGTATGTCCGCAGGCGGTATAAGAGGGTGAGTAGCTTATGTGGGTATTCTCGCAACTGTAACCTTCCTGCAATAATCTTTTAAATCCACCGGTGGTATACTTATCGCTATAGCGGTACAGAAAGTCGTAACGCATTTGGTCAACCACCAGTCCTATTACCAGTTTAGGTTTTACCGGTTTTGGAGCAGCGGTTTGTGCCGAAACGGAAATGAAAAATAAAAGAATAAGAGCGGTGATAAGATTTTTCATGTGTAATTATTTCGTGACAATATTAAGCGAATTGTAATATCAACATATGATGTTGCTGTTACGGGATTGCCTTTAACATGGAGTAATCGTAAAATGTAAATCATAGTGAGCAACATCATCTAAATATTAACACTAAAAGAATTTCTTTCCTCTACATTCGTGCTGCCAATTAAAAGCGCGTTGCTTCCATGTTTAAAAAGTTACTCTTTGTTGCGTTTGTTTTTTCTTCGGTGCTCAATTCAGTTGCCCAGCAACACCGCATTACGCTCAATCCTTCTTACAAGCCGTTTTACCATGGAGTAGAATCGGGCGATCCTACACCGGACCGTGTAATTATCTGGACCCGTGTTACTCCCGATACCGGGATGAGCGGTGCTATAACAGTGTATTGGCAAATGGCTACCGATACCGGTTTTACTAACGTAGTGAACTACGGAAAAGAAATTGCTACTGACAGCAGCCATTTTACTGTTAAGGCAGATGTATGCGGATTGCAGCCTTCCACCTATTACTACTACATGTTCAATGCCCTCGGCAAAAATTCAATTGTAGGCAGAACTAAAACCGCCCCTTCATCCACTTCCGATAACGATAGTGCGCGGTTTGCGGTAGTAAGTTGTGCCAGTTGGGAGCACGGATATTTTAATGCTTATGAAAGTATTTCGAACCGCAACGATGTGGATGCGGTGCTGCACTTAGGCGATTACATTTATGAATATGCCAGTGGCGATTTTACCGGCAATGTGGCAGGAAGAGCCTACGACCCGCCTACTGAGGCTATCACAGAAGTGGGTTACGAACTCCGTTACTCGCAATACAAACTTGATGACCAGTTGCGCAGAATTCACCAGTTGTTTCCATTTATCACTGTGTGGGACGACCATGAAACCTGCAACGACTCCTGGCGCGAAGGAGGACAAAATCACGATCCTGCCACCGAAGGTCCCTATGATTTGCGCAAACATAATTCAACTTCCACTTATTTTAAATGGATGCCTATCCGCAGGCCCGACTCACTGGATACTATCCGTATTTTCAGAAAGCTTCGTTATGGCAAATTGCTCGATCTGGTGATGTTGGACACGCGCCTTTATGACCGTGACCTGCAAAATCTGAGTGCAACCGATGACAGCACCCGCCACATGATGGGCCCTGCCGAACGTGCATGGTATTTTCAGCAGTTAGATGATACCACCACGCGCTGGAAAATTATCGGAAACCAGGTGATGTTTTCTCCCCTGCAGGTTTTCGGGCAACCGGTGAATGCCGACCAGTGGGATGGTTACAACTATGAACGCACGTTGATCGAAAACCACATTATGAATACACCGGTAAAGAACGTGGTGATACTTACGGGTGACATTCACACCAGCTGGTGTGCCGATGTGCCGGGCCAGAACTATGACCCCGGCACCGGTGCCGGAGCTATCTGTGCCGAGTTTGTGGGCACCAGTGTTACCTCGCTTAACTTCCCTTTTCCGGTAGGGCAGAACATAATTAAAAGTTTGAACCAGCATTTCAAGTACATTAATCTGGATGACCACGGGTATTACGTGCTCAACGTAAATAAAAGTAAAGCGCAGGCCGACTACACCTATGTGAGCACCGTAACTTCTTTAGGTGCCAGCGATGTGGATGGTCCGCACTACTACGTAAATAACAACGAGCGGCATATTAATCTGGCCTCTGCTGCACAACCGGCTCTTCAAATTGGGGCGCCTAAACCTTCATTGCTGTCGAACCAACATATACCGTTCCGTAAAATTACCGACCATTCGGTTATTATTCCTGAAAACACACAGGTAACTGTAAATGTAATTCCAAGTCTGCAGGTTTGCCCTGCCTTGAATTTGAATGTGCTCTCTGCCCATCATGGTGCCGGCCTTTCGCTCAACGGTCAGGATGTAACCTATGTTCCCGCTACCGATTATAACGGCTACGATACGGTGATGATGACCCTTTGCAACAATGAAGTTCCACTGGTGTGCGACACGCTTTATGTTTTTGTAACCGTTATTTCTGTGCAGGATATTGACACCATTGTAGTGAACCTTGACCGCGACAGCACTTACAGCGGCTGTATTCATTTCAACGATATAACTTCTTACACCGGCAGCATCAGTTTCAATCAACCGCAGCATGGTGTTATTACCTTAAACGATAGTTGCTTTACTTACAATCCCGATTCGGCTTTTGGCGGTTTTGATGCCGTTACTTTTATTGCCTGCAATGGCGGCAACAATTGCGATACCTTGGTTTACATTTTTAAAGTGGATCATCCCGTAAGCGCTTCGGTAATTCAGTTGCAGCTGAACAAAAATACCAACATTACGCAGTGTTTGGTGTTCGATGATTTAGTTAGCGAGCCGGTTTCTATAATTGTTGCGCTGGCTCCGCACCACGGTAATTACCAGTGGGTGGGTGGCGACTCGTGTGTAAAATATTTCCCTTATTACAATTATCTGGGCGATGACACTATGCGCTTTGTGGCGTGCGATAACAGCGGTCTGAACCATTGCGATACCATCACTATCATCTTTCATGTGGTGGAACCAAATGCTGTGGAGGAAACCGCTAACATGGTAGTATTTGGCATGTATCCGAACCCGGTAAACGACAAACTGATTATTCAATACTATTTGTACGAAGCGGAAGAAGTAACCATGAACGTGTATGATGCCAGCGGAAGATTAATAAGCGAAGGGAAAATTTCTACTTCTACCGATGGCCTTCACCATGCGCAATTAAACACTGACGAACTGCCTGCCGGTAGTTATATAGTGGAGTTGAAGACCGCCAAACTTGCTTACCGGAAGAGGATTGTGAAGGAGTAAAAAAAGCACCCTCTTTTTCGGAAATTGTAACCTGCTTATTTTAGTTTGTTGCCCCGCAAAAGCATTTTGTTGCGTGAAGAAAACACTTTGTTGCCTGAAGGAAACACTTTGTTTGGTGAAGAAAGCATTTTGTTGCCTGAAGAAAACACTTTGTTGCGTGAAGAAAACACTTTGTTGCGTGAAGAAAACACTTTGTTGCCCTACAAAAACGTGTTGTTGTCATTCTTTATAGCGTTTTTTGCCTGTTTTTGCAATATTCTTGGGTGTTTTAGCAGTTTCTATGGCAACACATAAGAAAAAGGTTATTTAAAGAATGAAGATTGATTAGATATTTTAGTTGTGATAAGCCGGCTAAGGGTAGAGAGATTGGCGAAGGTTTATAGCTCCGAGTTGCAGATCAGCAGGTTTAGTTTTTAGGTGGACAGTCAGTTCTTCTTAAGCTCGCACTGTGGTAATCCCCGAAACGTAAGAGGCAATCTTACTAGGCATCCGGATGCGGCTTCTTCATATTTAGTAGCCTACGCCATTTACTTCTGTCTGTATCGTGGTCACGTATATCAAATAGTTTTTGAAACTCGCCAAGCAATGCCTTCTCTACTTTCTTCTTCATCATGTCCTGCGTTTCGGGGTCGTCAAACATTTTTTTGTATTTAACGGTACTTATGCGTTTGCCAAAACTGAAATAAAGTTTAGCAGGTCTTGGAAAAATAGTATCGCCAATGCCGCGCACCACCGGTGGCATCAGGTCTCCGTTTTTAAAATATTTTTCGGCCACACCAATAAACTTCAAAAACTTTCCGAAAGGCGAGTTCATCATATCGTTGGCATCTTCAATAATGGTATACGTTTCTTCGGCACCCACAGCGGCCACCGGTATAATATCATAACCGTGTTCCATAGCCATGCGCACAAAACCCTTGCGGTCACTCCATTTCAAAATATATTCTTCGCCACGCTTCTTACAAATCTCACGCGTGCCACCGGGGAAAACAATTATACTGTCTTTACGATGCATCAGTGCATGGCAGTTGGCGCGGCTGGCTTCCACCACGCCTAAATTCTTTTCAATAATTTCTTTCCACACCGGTATGCGCCAATGGTTGCTGTCGGCCAGCGCGCGCAGAATAATGCCTTTGCGCAAATACAATTCAATGGCAAACGGGTAACCGTCAAATACACCCAGAATGGTATGGTTCGAAACATAAAGTGCCGGTCGGGAAACATCCAACTCATCTAATCCGTAAAACTGTGGAGCAAAGTAAAACTTGAAAGGCGCAATAAAACCGCGAGCAAAAGTTTTAGATGGCGGATCGAATTCGAAGTTGTGGACTGTCTTTTTATCTGATTTGGTCTTGGCCATAGTGTGGATATAAGTTTGAATAAGCAAATGTAAGTTCTAATTTAGTTTTTGTACCAAATGCAGATTATGGATAAAACAATTTACTTAATTCCGGGTGTTGGCGCTAACGATAAAATTTTTGAGAACCTTGACCTTGCCGGATATGAAATAGTTCATCTTCAATGGCCAAAGCATAAAAAACACGAACCCCTCGAATCTTATGTAAAGAAACTTCTTCCACAAATTAAGAGCGAAACACAGCCAATTCTTATTGGTATGTCGTTCGGAGGAATAGTAGCCATTGAACTGGCAAAACGAATCAATCCCTATAGAACCATTATCATCTCCAGTATTAAAACTTATCACGAGCGTCCGCTCAAATTGTTGTTTCTGAATGCACTTAAATTCCATCGCCTCATTCCGGGAAAACTGGTTATTGAATTTCGTTTCTGGCTGCAATGGTTTTTAGGCAAACTTAGTTCACATGATTTTGCGATGATAGAGGAGATGATAAAAGAAGTGGATATTGAATTTAACGAATGGGCGGTTGACCAGGTAATTCATTGGAAAAACGAATGGGTTCCCGATAACTTTACGCACATACAAGGCACCTGTGACCGGATATTCCCGCACTTCTATATCAACGATGCCATTTGGATAAAAGGGGGTACTCACTTTATGGTGGTAAACCGCGCTAAGGAAATAAGCAAAGTAATCAAGCGCGAATTAAATGCCGCCCGCCTGATTAAAATATCTCAGGGAAAACTGCTGAAGAAGGCTTCGTAGTTTTTCTCGTTTCATCTGCCTATTAAAACGGTTCAGTTTGCCATGCCAACGGGTGGCGGTTAAATAATTGCATGCCATCATTTCCCTTGTTTAATTTGCCGTGCAAATCAACCGTATGAACAAGAAATTTTTTCTCGCCATTCCTATTGCTGCCGTTATAGCTATCATGTTTGTTTTCGGCTCATGTAACAAAGCAAAAACCATTAAACCCGAACACAAAGACATTACCGAAGCTGTATATGCTTCAGGTTTTCTGGTTCCTAAAAACGAATACAAGGTTTTTGCATTGAGTGACGGATACATTGTGGCAAAGAACAAGGAAGGAGGCGATGAAGTAAAACGCGGGGAAGAAATATTTAAAGTACAGAACGATGCCAGCGCCTCAAAGCTGGGGGCCAGTTTCTCGGCTTACAATATAGCAAAACTCAACACTTCCGATAACTCACCAGTGCTGCTCGACTTGAAAAGCAAAATTAAAAGTGCCGAAGCAAAGTATAAAAACGACTCACTTAATTTTGTGCGTTACAAAAACATGTTCGAGGCACAGGCCATTACCAAAACCCAGTATGATCAGGCTGTTCTTGCTTATGAAGTTTCATCTAACGACTTAAAATCTTTAAGCGAGAATTATAAGCGCAGTAAAGACCAACTACAGGTAGAATTGAAGAATGCACAAAGTGTAATGGCTGCTTCTAATCTCGATTTTGGCAATTACTCCATTCGCAGTGTAATGGATGGAATGGTGTATGAAACTTACAAAGACTTAGGTGAAGCGGTCAGAAGAACCGAACTGGTTGCTTTAGTAGGAGAGAAGGGGGCGAAAATTTTAGAGTTAAGTGTTGATCAGCAGGATATTGATAAAGTAAAATTGGGACAGGAGGTGATTGTAAAGCTGGATGTAACCGGCAGCAAAACATACAAAGCTAAAGTGAGTAAGATTTACCCCAACATGAATCAGCAGGACCAAAGTTTTAAAGTAGAAGCTTTGTTTAGTGATAACTACGAAATGAATTTTGTGCATACCTCGGTAGAAGCGAACATCATTATTGCACATAAAGACAAAGCTCTTATAATTCCTAAGAATGTAATTCAGGCAAACGATGAAGTGGAAATTAAATCGTTGGGTATGAATAAAAAAGTAAAAATCAAAAGAGGGCTAGAAAACCTGGAATATGTAGAGGTTGAGGAAGGAATTAAGGCAGATGATGAAGTTGTAATTCCTAAAGTGAAATAAACCCGCGCTATGCTATCTGTAAATTTTGAAATAGCCAAAACCCACCTGCTTGCCAAGCCAAAGCAGACACTCATTGCTATGCTGGGTGTAACCTTTGGAATCGGAATGTATATTCTGATGATAAGTTTTATGCAGGGGTTTAATGAATTTTTGCAGGATACATTGCTTTCTTCTACCCCCGATGTTCGTCTTTATAACGATATAAAGACCGATTTTACGCATTCCATTCTTGATGAAATCTCAGACACTTCTAAAGTGTTGAATGTAGTTCATCACCCCAAGCCCAAGGATATTACGCCCAACATCAAAAGTTCCGCCCTTATCATAGGAGATTTAAAAAAAGATGACCGGGTTATTGCGGTAAGTCCGATACTTTCAACGCAGGTGTTTTACGTAAGCGGTCCTGTTCAGATTAACGGCACATTAAGCGGAGTAAATATTCTGGAAGAGTCGCAGCTCACCGGTTTGAATTCGAAAATGAAAACGGGTAAGATTGAAAACCTGCTGACTATTGACAATGGGATTTTAATGGGTCACGGACTGGCTAATAAACTAAATGTTCGTGTAGGCGATATTGTTACACTGGCTACACCTACCGGTAATTCCATGCGTTTTCGTATCGTAGGAACTTTTCAGTTTGGAGTTGGATCGCTTGACAATATTAAATGCTATGTAAACCTTTCAAAAGTGCAGCAGTTGCTAGGAAAGGATAATCAGTATGTTACAGACATTGGCATCAAGCTGAAAGACTATGATCTGGCTACCGATATATCGAAAGAATTTGCGGGGAGATACGGCTATAAAGCAGATGATTGGAAAACGACCAATGCCAGTGCGATGGTTTCTATTCTTATCCGGAACGTAATGACATTCGTGGTTTCATTTACATTGTTGGTTGTTGCCGGGTTCGGAATTTACAACATTATGAGTATGACCATTCAGAACAAACTGAAGGATATTGCCATACTTAAAGCACAGGGCTTTTCTTCAAGCGATGTTCGCCAGATATTTTTGACACAGAGCGTTACCATTGGGGTTTTCGGAGCATTAACCGGTTTGTTACTCGGCTTTATTATGAGCAGCGGAGTTTACAATCTGCCTTTCCCGAAAAACGATTTCATCAGCATTACTCACTTTCCGGTTGTGTTTCATACTAAGCACTATTTGTTTGGAATGGGTTTCGGAGTTATTACAACTTTCATTGCGGGTTTAATGCCAAGCATAAAAGCCGGCAAAATTGATCCTGTAGCAATTTTAAGAGGATAAAAATGGAAACTGTTTTAAAAACTATTAAGCTTAATAAATCATTCTACGAACCCGAGGAATTTCGTGTATTGAAAGATGTTTCGTTTGAAATAGAGAAAGGAGAGTTTGTTTCTATAGTTGGTAAATCGGGTTGCGGAAAATCTACTTTGTTGTATTTGATTTCTACGCTTGACACAGATTACACAGGAGAGATTTTTATTAATCAGAAAAAGGTAACCGGTCTTAGTCAAAACGAATTGGCGAGATTTAGAAATGAGCACATAGGTTTTGTTTTTCAGTTTCACTTTTTACTGCCTGAGTTTACTGCGCTTCAGAATGTGATGATTCCTTCGCAAAAACTTGGCAAATATTCGAAGAGCGAATCTGAAGACCGGGCTTATGAAAAACTGAAGTGGCTTGATATGCAGAATTTTGCTTCCAAACTTTCAAGCAAACTTTCCGGAGGGCAGCAACAACGTGTTGCCATTGCCCGTGCTCTCATCAATGACCCCACTATCATCATGGGCGATGAGCCAACCGGTAACCTTGATTCCACGAACTCCGAAATTGTTTTTGATATTCTTAAAGATTTGGCAAGAACAAAAGGGCAAACCATTATTACTGTTACGCATGATCCGGAATTTGCTCAGAAGACCGACCGCATTATTGAAATGAAGGATGGTGAAATTGTAAAAGGATGAAACTGAAACCGGAAACAGGAATTGTAGTAGGCATTGTTGCTTTCATCTATGTAATGTTTACCGTAGTTAAAACTCTTTTCTTTCTTGACCAAAGTCTGGAGTTTCATTTAATCACCAGCGTAATAGCTCTTTTCTTTATTGGTTTTTTCGGCTATATCATTCGTATTATTGATATCTATCTCGATAAGATTTATCCTTTCGAAAGAAATGTCATCAAACGTATTGCTATCCAGTTTTTAGTAACCCTTGCGGTGCTTCTCCTTATAAGGACGGTCCCTTATATTTTGTTTTACGACAAGCTTCCATTTCACCCTTCGCGCGATATTATTGTTGCAACGTATGCCATCAATATTTTCATGGTGCTTAGTGTTATACTTTCTATTTTCGGGTATCATTTTTTTGTACAGTGGAAACAGGAAAAAATTACAGCAGCTGAACTGGAAAAAGAAAAAGCATTGGTGCAATATGACAATCTGAAAAATCAGTTGAATCCGCATTTTTTATTCAATGCACTTTCTTCTCTTAACTCATTGATTTTTGAAAACCCCCAACTTGCTTCTGATTTTTTGCAACAACTTTC
>CAIYOV010000139.1 GCA_903927935.1 uncultured Bacteroidota bacterium
CGTTACGAATTTTCATAAACCAAAACCATGAGAAACAAAAAGGACCTTCCTATCAGTGACAAGATTCGAAAAATTGAAAAGAACAGTTTAGGCGAACAGGTTTTTACAATACTCAACCGCCATCTTTCACGCGATGAGCGCGACCGGTTGAAAGAAAATATTCTGATGGCTTACATCTTAGAAGAGAGTCAACAGAAGCAAGCCAATCAACAGCTATATGTGCAGCTGAACGATACCGAAATGAAGTATGAAAAATTACTTGCAAAGCAGAAAAAAAACAGAAGCCTGGTTAAATGAACCAATCCGCTCACATAAAAGTCCTTCGCGGAATTTCGACCGCTGCATGTGCAGTCGGTGAGCGGCATTTATTGAAACCGATGGAAACTTTGTTCTACATCAAAAGCATTTGGATAGACAGGCCGTTTCCGGATACCAACGAAGCGCGTCAGGAGCTCGCAGAAATTTCTAAGCGCTGCACACGGACGATTAAGCGAAGGATTTCGCTTTTAATCGAACTGAAATTCCTGCGCAAAGAAGCCGATGGCATTCATGCCATAAGTTGGAGCGCACTGCGCGAACGCTACGATCTGGACCATACAAAATTTTATCACATACCAATTTCAAAACATGTACAACTTGAATACTTCGTAAAAGCGAAAGTGATTGACGAAAAGAAGCAACACTGTGAATATGGCTTTAAAGCAACCCGTCAGCGCGAGAATATCCGTGCAGAGATAATTAAGGAGGTGTGCGGTTCCGCAAGTGTGGAAGCCGTGGCAGAACATCAGCTTAATTACTTTATAAGCGAGGGGCAAGGCTATACCGGTGATGCGGACTGGGCTTTAAGTATGCAATACCAAAAGCGCGATACCAAATTCCTGAATGGCGACCTTGAAATTAACTACAAAACCGGCACACGTATTTTCAAATACAGCAGCGATGGCGGTTTTGCGGCTCTTAAGCGGTCGTTAAAAGCAAAGGGTGTAATTGCCGTGGAGCAACGCAGAATTGCGCTCACAAGAGGTACGCACACCACCACACGCGCACGTAAGACGCGCCTGGGCTTTGTTAAGTGGAATGCAGAACTGCGAAAGGTAGAGCTTATACGCCCCGATAAAATTACCGTGGTGCCCTATAAGCATGTAGACCAGGTATTTCTTTTAAACAAGCAGCTAAACGAGCGAATGAATGAGAACAGAGCCGCTGCATAGGGCAAAGGTGCGCCCCATAGAGGCGCGGACAAAAAGTGTTTTAACATACAATGTTAA
Source organism: uncultured Bacteroidota bacterium (assembly GCA_903927935.1). Taxonomy (GTDB): domain Bacteria; phylum Bacteroidota; class Bacteroidia; order Chitinophagales; family LD1; genus Bog-950. Next base: position 1,269 of record CAIYOV010000139.1, read on the forward strand.
GCACTAAACAGATTAAACCCTGATTCCTGTTTCCTGATTCAAATCATGAATCATGAATCATGAATCGCAAAACGATTTCAACACTAAAACCAACCGAATATGAACAGTAATCCACAACCCGCCAACACAAAACCTAAAAACGCTGCCATCAGCGCGTATGAGATGCACGTAACCAAATTTACAGATGGAAGTAAATTCAAAAGCTTCACTTTCAGAGGCGATAAAACGCTCCTGTATTACCAGAGCATGAACGGTTATGGCCAAGGCCTGACCGGTGAACTGGCAGCGCTGTTGCTTAAATTTCAAAACAGCCCTCGCATTCTCAACGCTACCATTTACGACAACACCGGTAACCCGATCCGTGTTGCCATCATCCAGATTGAGAACCGAGTAATTACTAAAGACTTAACCGGCAACCTATGAAAATTAAAATTGACCGCGCTACTGCGGACCATACCCGAGCTATCATCAGTTACGGGCTACACGCCACACATGGCAACATACTTATAAGTGCCATGCTGCACGAACAGCTTTGCCCTTTCACCGACAAATTGCACAATCCCTGGTCGCGCAAAACCAAAGTATTTAATGTAAGCGCAACGCTTGCCGCTTGCTTACATACCGTTTACAAGTGTGCCGAAGGTGTTACCACCGGTGAAGCTTCACAGTTGGTAATGCTCGAATATGTCATCAAACCATTGGTTAAACAGATTCAACAACTAAAATACTCGTAGATGGAAACGACTACCGAAGAAAAAACAGAAATAATAACAAACGGTGCGTTCAAATGGGAGAAGCAGGGCGGCATTGAATTCGTTTGCTTAAACCCCGACAATCACATTGTCTTTGAAGATGATAAGCATTTACTATCCATCAATTACGCTGAGAAGGGGAAATACTGGTATTACTCTACTCAGGTTATTTGGGATAAGGTTAATTTGAAAGGTTCAAATTATGGTGTCTGGGAACAGAAAAGTCACCGGTGCGATTGTATACTTGACTGTTGGACTAAAGGCAGCTCTGAAATGTCCGGATTTAATGCTGAGTTGAGCATACAAGCGGCCTCTGCATTGCAAGAATTCTTCCTTCTGCATAGCAAACCAAAGAATACAAAACCAACTACCGAAAACCCTTTCAAGAATTACACAAAGAAAGCTTGTGAAGAATACCTGATAAAAATCGAACATGCCATAAGTACAGGCAAGCCGCCCCACATGCTCAAAGTGTGGAAGCGTGGCCGCGATCAGGCAAAGGACCGTTTGGAAGAATTGAATAAACCCGCTGCTCCACCGGTAGAGCGTGTTTTACCAGGCGAATATTCCTGCAATGTTCCTTACACCAACGAAATGGGTTACCGGTTCACAGAAAAAGATAATCTGATAGTATTGGCTTACGACCAGGTGAATGATAATTGCATTTGCAAGTTTGCAGGCGAACAACAATTCCATCTGAAAGGCGAAACGGTCCGCGCACATTGGCGCTGGTGGATGCTTGACGGTAATTGCGAAATGAAAGACGGGCTTACTTTTAGCAAACGATACACAAAACAGGAAGAGCAACCTTTCAAGGCACCGGTAGAGCAGGTGGTAGTAAAAGAAGTTGACGGCTTACAACAGGTAGTAATGTTCGATGTTCCGGAACAAAAGCAAAAACCGAATCCGGATGCAGAGCTACACGGTTACATTGCTAAAAATAAAGGTGACCGGCAAAGGTTCAAACGTAAGGCAACGCAGTTAATTGACAAGTTGAACGCTTTGCCACCTTTAGAGCGCAACGCGCTTATACGCGCTGTAAACAGCAAATTTACCCCCCCCCAAATTTTAATAAACGAAGATGAAAAAAGGCAAATGTAAGCCCCTCAAATCATCATCTTTGTTGATTGCTACACACCTTTGTTGATTTCAGCCCTTTGCATTCATGCCGCGCTTACGTTTGCAAGCATAAGCAAGCACATGAACGCAGAAGAATACAAGAAACAAACCCGCGACTGGAAGCCCGAAGCTTTCAATTTTCGCGGCAATAAGGCTAACAAAGCCTTTGTAGAAGAAATCAAAACGGCTAACAACTTCAAGAATGAGGGCGAAGCGCTTGATTTCATTATGCAATCTTTTAAGGTAGCAAATATGGGAGCAGGCACGCAAGCAAATCCGCTTACAGCTACGGTAGCAGAACTGCAAGTAAAGGTTACGGAAACCGAAAACATGCTTGCAAAGGAAAAGGAAGCAGGTAAAATATCAACCGGTTTACTTCAAGTGCTTACCGAAAAAATGGAAAAGCTTAACAGCAAGTTAGCGGAAAATAAAACCTACACCTGCCTCGAAGTTAACCGCAACTTTCAGGATATTAAGGCAAAGCTCGAAAGCGTTTTACCTAAAATATTTGTAAAGCTCCATCCGGAACTTGAAACGGTGGACCGTGTGCCTGTAACCGATGATGAATTACTTTCTATCATCTGCGATTATGCCAACCGCGATCCGAGTAAGGAATTTCCTTTTCAGGAACTTACCGAACCAATCATCTTAAAATTTAAAGCTGCTAACCATGAAGAGAAGAAAGAAGAAACAACTACACCGGCAGCCGAAAGCGCAACTGGTAGTGAAGGAACAGACAACGCTACCGGCAACACCACAAACTAAAGCGGAGAATAACCGGAATGTTTTAGGCGACATGGTAATGAATACACTCGACCGTGTTTTTAAAGGTGGTAAGCTTAATCTGGCAGAGATAGTAAAAATTGCAAAAGAAGAAGTGAATGAAAAATTTGAACAGCTACAAATTGGCGACACTTCAAAAATTGATGAATCAAAAAAATTAACGGATGGCAACAACAACAGTTGAACTGAATGAGGGTGATGTAATTGTAAGTCAGTCAGAGCTTGATGAATTGTTTGCACAGCGCGACCAGGCGCTAAACAAAGTGCAGGAACAAAAGGTATTGATTAACCAGTGCAATAAAGTTGTAAGTGAAATAAATAAGGTGTTCCCTGGGCTCTTCAACGGAAGCGGTATTATGAACTTTAATCCGATGCTGTTGATGGACGGCAAGGTGACCAAGGCGCTTGAACCGGAATGTGCAAAGCTCTTCGCCCTGTTGGAAGAATACAAAAAAACAAACCCGATTCTTCTATGAAATACAGACAAACACATATTCCTAAAGTGAACATAAGCGACCGGTTGAAAAACTGCACTGCTTCTGAATTAAGAGAGTTTGTAAAAACGCATTACGCTAATCATTTGCAGGGCCACGCGGTTGTGAATGATGATTTGAAATTTGAAATACGATTCACGGCACAAGGCAAAAACAAGCTTTCGAAAGGCGGTTCAATTTATTCGAAGAAAGCCGCTCTGGTTACAATCTTAAAAGAGATTGTGAAACATGCAGAGTATTCAAACTTCAAACCGAGAAAGGCAACTGATCCATTGGAACTGTCAGGCTATTTCAATTTTAAAGCTAAGGTGAAAATAGATGGTGTGATTCAATCAATTCGTTTTTCAGCATTGATTTATCGAGATGGGAAAATTTATTACAACCACGAAGTGAGCATTCAAAAAAAATAGCTCCGGTTTTGCCAGGGACACCGTTAGATGTTTACCTGTTGCCGAAACCAGAGCCGTTGCAAATATACGAATAGAAAATGAAAAAGTTAGTATGACAACTCACAAAGAAAGAACCAACAAATATTTCGTTACCGGTGTGTTCCAGATGAAAACATTCTCCATCAGTACGCCAAAAAGCGTAAAGAGTTTTGCCGCTACTATTACGGTAGAGGGAATAAGAAATGAAACACCGGCTAATCTGATTCACGAAACTATTCTTTCACAGGTAGAGGTTTTTGTAAACGAACAGGCCAACGGTTCAAAAATTGCCATGAAAGAAATTCAGGTTGGTGTTATATCCCTTTTAGATTCTTTCGAAAATACCATTGTTGACATTGAAGAACCCGCAAGAGCCACCGCATGAGAGAAATTCCATTTGAACCTAAAGCAACGGTTACCCCTGCGCAGTCAAATTCAACTACCGAAACAAAACCGGCAGGCGATTACCAAAAGCATGTAGTTAGCTTAAAGGACCGTTTAAAGCAACCCGCTGCGCTTAATTCTCCACCAGAAGAAAAGAAAGCGTCTGAATCCACTACACAGCAACCAGTAAACGAAGAAAAGAAACCAGGAGCCGAAGGGGAGCCGAAAGTAGAAGAGTCGGCTACGTTTGACGATTTTGAGCAAAAGGTAAATGAGAAGCTGAATGAAACAGATGCGATAGAGA
>CAIYOV010000140.1 GCA_903927935.1 uncultured Bacteroidota bacterium
AAACTATAAATCTTCAAAAACAAAATTTAATACCATGAACAGCTTAGATCTGATTGACTCGTTCAGCGAGTTCAAGCAAATGAAAAATATCGACCGCCCTACAATGATGAAGGTGCTCGAAGACGTTTTCCGCACCCTACTTCGCAAAAAATATGGCGATGTAGATAATTTCGACATTATCGTAAACACCGACAAAGGCGATTTGGAAATTTGGCATAAACGCGAAATTGTAGAAGATGCGGCTGTGGAGAATCCTATTACTCAAATCGGAATTACGGATGCGAAAAAAATTGAAGAGGATTTTGACATAGGTGAAGAGACGTATGAAAAAATAGAACTCGAAAGTTTTGGTCGCAGAGCAGTGTTAGCTGCGCGCCAAACACTCGCATCGCGCGTGGGCGATTTGGAGAAAGACGAAGTTTTCAAAAAATATAAAGACCGTATTGGCGAAATTCTTTCGGCCGAAGTTTATCAGGTTTGGAAGAAAGAAATTTTGTTGTTGGATGAAGAAGGCAATGAATTGTTGCTTCCTAAATCTGAACAGATAAAAACCGATTTCTTTAAAAAGGGTGAAACCATTCGCGCTGTAGTTAAGAAGGTGGAGTTGCGTAACGGAACTCCGTTTATCATTCTTTCAAGAACCGACAATGCTTTCCTTGCAAAATTGATGGAAGCAGAAGTGCCAGAGATTTTTGATGGTTTGATTGTGATAAAAAATATTGTTCGTGAGCCAGGAGAAAAAGCAAAAGTAGTAGTTGAAAGTTTCGATGACAGAATTGATCCAGTAGGCGCATGTGTGGGTGTAAAGGGCTCTCGTATTCACGGCATTGTTCGTGAGTTGAAGAATGAAAACATCGACATCATCAACCACACGAACAATCTTTCGCTGATGGTTCAACGTGCATTGGCTCCTGCAAAAATCACCTCATTGGATATCAATCAGGAGACAAAAAGAATTTCGGTTTATCTGGCTCCTGACCAAGTATCGCTAGCAATTGGCAAACGCGGAGTGAACATTAAACTTGCAAGCCGTTTGGTTGGTTTCGAAATTGATGTTTACCGTGAAAACGAAGAGGGCAATGAAGAGGAATATGATATTGACTTAGATGAATTTGCAGATGAAATTGACGACTGGATGATTGACGAATTGAAGAAAATCGGTTGCGATACAGCGCGTAGCGTTCTTCAGTTAAGTGAAGATGAATTGGTTCGTAGGACTGATTTGGAAGAAGAAACCATCAAGGAGATTCGCAAGATTCTTCAAAGTGAGTTTCAGGATGATAAGAAGTCGTAAGTGTTACGATGAAAACGTATAAACACCAAACAAATAAGTGATGCGTAATTGGCGATGTAACCAATTACGCATCGCCAACACAAAATTACTATTCACTAAATAAAATACATGGCAGAGGTTAAAGCATTACGATTAGCAAAGGCAGGCACTACTTATAACGTTTCTGAAGTGCACATTTTGGAGGCGCTGAAGAAGGCAAAGTTTACTCTTACAGGTAACCCGAACGAGAAACTTTCTCCTGAGATGATTGCTGTATTGGACAAAGAGTTTGGAACTGATAAAAGCATCAAGCAACAGGCAGACATCACTTCTATTGCAGAAAAAGTGCAAAAAGAAAGTATAGAAGCAAAAGCGGATAATATCACCACGCACAAAAAGGAAAAAGAAGAGAAAGATATTCTTGTAACCAGCAACATAGCTCACAAAGAAGAGAAAGTTGCAGAAGAAGTTATTACCGCGAAAAAGCAAATATTGGAAGGCCCCAAGGTAGTTGGAAAATTAGTAGAAGAAGAAAAGCCTAAAAAAGGAAAGAAAAAGGAAGAAAAAGAAGTTGTAGTTCCACCTGTAGAAGAGAAAATTATTGTAGAAGAGAAAAAATCAACTAAGAAAAAGAAAGAAGAACCGGAGCC
>CAIYOV010000141.1 GCA_903927935.1 uncultured Bacteroidota bacterium
AGCTCTTACTTATATTTATGGCATTGGCAGAACCACCGCCAAAAAAATTCTTGCTTCAGCAAGCATTGACCCAAATGCAAAGGTAAAAGACTGGACCGATGTGGATGTAAACGGAATTATCCGCTATTTGGCAGATAACCTCAAACTGGAAGGAGAATTGAGAGGAGAAGTTCAGCAGAACATTAAGCGTCTGCAGGACATTGGCGCTTTCCGTGGTATTCGCCACCGTAAAGGGTTACCGGTTCGTGGTCAAAGAACCAAAACCAACGCAAGAACCAGAAAAGGTAAGCGTAAGACAGTTGCTAACAAGAAGATGGTAACTAAATAATAAATAGAAGTTAGACAATAGACTATATAAAATGGCAAAACAGCAAACACCGCAGCAGCAAACAGCCGCTGCAAAAGCAAAGGCAAAGAAAAGAGTTGTAAAAGTAGATGCTGAAGGAAAAGCTTTCCTGAATGCAACTTTCAATAACATCATTATCACCTTCACTAACATGCAGGGACAAACTATTAGCTGGAGCAGTGCCGGTAAAGTAGGTTTCCGTGGTTCTAAAAAGAACACTCCGTATGCAGCACAGTTAGCGGCTACAGAAGCAGCTAAGGTTGCTCACGAAGCAGGTTTACGCAAAGTTGAAGTATTTGTAAAAGGACCGGGTGGCGGACGTGAGTCAGCTATCAGAACTATTTTCCAGAGCGGAATTGAAGTAACTATCATTAATGATACTACACCAATACCTCACAACGGTTGCCGTCCTCCTAAGAAAAGAAGAGTATAGTACATTAGTAAGAAATCAGCATTTAGAAATAAGAATAAGAACAAATTATGGCAAGATATACAGGACCTAAGACTAAAATCGCCCGCAAGTTTGGTGATGCAATTTTCGGAGAAGATAAATACTTCGACAAGAGAAGCTACCCACCGGGACAGCACGGACAATCTAAGAAGCGTAAAACTGCTTCTGAATATGCTGTGCAGTTACAGGAAAAACAAAAGGCAAAATATACTTACGGTTTATTGGAGCGTCAGTTCCGTAATCTTTTCGAGAAAGCATCTCGCAAGAAAGGTGTAACCGGTGAGAACATGTTCAAACTTCTTGAAGGAAGATTGGATAACACGTTATACCGCCTAGGATTGGCTGCATCACGTGCGCAGGCACGTCAGTTGGTAATTCACAAGCACATTGCAGTGAACGGTCAAATCGTAAACATTCCTTCATACACTTTAGCCCCTGGCGATAAGGTAGCTTTGCGCGAGCGCTCAAAGAATCTTGCAGTAGTTCAGGACGCTGTAGCAAAAAGAGGAAAGAAATTTAACTGGTTAGTGTTTGACGAAAAGAGCATGGAGGGAACTTTTGTTGATTTCCCTGAAAGAGACCAGATTCCTGAAAACATCAATGAGCAGTTGATTGTAGAGTTGTATTCGAAGTAAAATTCGACATAACGCAATACGAAATAGAAATCATCTTCATAAATATAAAACCAAAATAATCTATGTCACTATTAACCTTTCAGAAGCCCGACAAAATCACTTTACAAAAAGCTACAGATTTTGAAGGAACTTTTGAATTTAAACCTTTGGAGCCCGGCTTTGGTGTAACTATTGGTAACGCTTTAAGAAGAGTGTTGCTTTCATCACTAGAAGGTTATGCTATCAGCGGTATCAAGATTACCGGTGTAGACCATGAGTTTTCTACTATTAAAGGCGTGTTGGAAGATGTTACTGAAATGGTTCTTAACCTTAAGCAGGTTCGTTTAAAGAAAGTAATGGACGATGAGAACGCTGCCGAAAAAATTTATATCGCTTTAAAGAACACTGCAGCTTTCAAGGCTGAGCATATCGAAAAGCACACCAACGTTTACCAGGTAATGAACCCTGAGTTGGTTATCTGCAACATGGAAGGCAACGTAAACCTTGAAATTGAACTAACCATCACCAAAGGCCGCGGATATGTTCCGGCTGATGAAAACTCTAAAGAGCATGCTATCGGTTTTATTCCGGTTGATGCAATCTATACTCCTATCAAGAACGTGAAATATGCTGTTGAGCCTTTCCGTGTTGAGCAGCGTGTCGATTTCGAAAAATTAGTTCTCGAAGTTTCTACCGATGGAACCGTTCATCCGGAAGAAGCAGTGAAAGAAGCTTCACGCGTGTTGATTCAGCACTTAATGCTGATTACCGATGAGCATATCTCTTTCGACAACCCAACTACTAGCGAAACTGAAATGGTGGATGAGCATGTATTGCACATGCGCAAATTATTGAAGACTCCATTGGAAGATTTAGACCTTTCGGTTCGTGCCTTCAACTGTTTAAAAGCAGCTAAAATTGATTCATTGGAAGCACTGGTTCAGTTCAACACCAACGACTTATTGAAGTTCCGCAACTTTGGTAAAAAATCATTAGTTGAAATTGAAGCGTTGTTGATTGAAAAAGGCTTAGGCTTTGGAATGGACTTAGCCAAGTTCAAATTAGACGAGCAATAGGAGATTTAAATAGGTTAACAGTTAATTGTAAAAAGATAAAGTCATGAGACACGGAGATAAGGTAAATAATTTAGGTAGAAAGACAGCTCACCGTCACGCATTGATGATGAATTTGGGTGTGGCTTTAATTACGCACAAGCGTATCTTCACTACTTTGGCTAAGGCTAAGGCACTGAGAGGCTATATTGAGCCGATGATTTCTAAAAGCAAGGATAACACTACACATAACCGCAGAACGATTTTCAGCTCGCTGGAAGATAAAGCGGCTATCACTGAATTGTTCTCTGTAATTGGACCTAAGGTAGGTAACCGCCCGGGTGGATATACCCGCGTTATCAAGACCGGTTTCCGTGCTGGAGATGCTGCTGAAATGGCCATGATTGAGCTGGTTGACTTTAACGAAAGCTATACACAAAACAAGAACACTGCTAAAGCTACCGAGCCTAAGAAGAAAACTCGTAGAGCAGGTGGTGCTAAAAAATCTGCAGCTAAGAAGAAAGACACTTCAGCAGAAGAAACAACTGCAACAGAGGAATAAGAAATTCCTTTTAAGAATACAAAAGCCCTCCGATAACCGGAGGGCTTTTTTGTTTCTGCGTGTTTCTGCCTGTGTTTATTTTTTAGAAGTAATTGCCGAAAGGAGTGTGAAGGACTTTGGTAAAGCAGTAAAAACTGTTGGCAGAAACCATTTTCTATAACACTCACTCCACCCTCTCCACCAACCAACCGCTGCCATCCGCAAGTGTCTTCAATACATACTTCTGTCCGGTTTTCTTGGTAACCCCTTGCAACATCTGCCCCGGTCCTTTTTGTTGGTTCCAGTCACCTTTTCCAATCTGCAATATCTCCCCGGTTTTCATATGCACCACCTCTGTTCTCACCGCCGTGCTGCTGCCCAGCTTCGTTTGCAATTTCGCGGCTTCTTCCCTGGTTATTTTTTTCATATTTCTGTCTTCTTTGGTTAAGAGGTAACATCTCCCGCTTCAACCCTCATGTTTCTCTACTCCACCACAATCTTTCCTTACTCTACCCGCACATTTCTCATTACCACCGCCACATTTCTTCTCTCTACCACAACGTAGGTCTTCTCAACCGCCACATCTTTCTCCTCTATAACGGCATTCCTCGCTGAATCTTGTGTATTTCTTGTCAAAACCCTCACTTTTCTCTTGTCCTCCCTCACATTTCTCGGTTAATATTTACCTTATCAGTACCGGTAAGTAGCATTTCTTGCCTCCTTGGTAACTTCTGTCAACCAATAAGTAACATCTCTCTACGTGTAAGTAATATTTCTTACCTCCAATATCCCTTTCGCCTACTGGTACGTAGTATCTCTTAACCATTGGTTCACATCGCTCAACCCATCTACCACATCTCTTTACTTCGGGGTAACATCTCACTACTCGTCTGTCATATCTCTCTGCTCAATTTTTTTATTTCTCCAATCTCCCGTTTTCTCTTATCGGTATGTTCACACATAACTTTTTCTATTTTCGAAATATCAAAATTCATACTCATGAAAAACATCTTCGCTTCTCTCCTGCTTACCGTTCTGCTTTTTTTGTTTATCGATTCTGCTAACGCACAAAAGGTTTTTTCCGTGCAATACAAAAGCGATGCGCAGGTAAAAGTTTTTGTAACCCAATACGCCAGCGATGCCGATTTAATAGTTTACAAAGCCCAATACAGTAGCGATGCCGGTGATAATAACGGAGTATGGTTCTTTACCGGATACTCCAGCGATGCGAAAAAGAAAATATTCTTCTGCGACTATGCCAGCGATGCCGATTTGAAAATATATTTCTCCCAATACAAAAGCGATGCGGGCTGGAAAAACAGCAGCAAGAAACAGCTGATGTATTAAACTGAATTACGGACGAAGCATAATAAGGTGAGGGATGCCATCTTCTAGGTAAGGTTCATTCAAATCTTCAAAACCAAAACCTTCATAAAATTTTTTGAGGTAAGCCTGCGCACCAATGCGAATAGGAACGTTACCATATATTCTTTCAATTTCAGCAATTGATTTTTGCATCAGCAGCTTGCCGTAATCTTTCCTCCGGTATTTACCCGAAGTAACTACTCTTCCAATAGAAACTTCCTCATAACTGATGCCCGGGAACACCAGCCGCGAGTAAGCAGCTAAATCTTCTCCCACGTAACCCATCAGGTGATAAGAATCCAAATCCTTTCCGTCAGTATCCAGATAAGGGCAATTCTGCTCCACAATAAAAACTTCACCCCGTAACCGCAAAACCGTATACAATTCTGCCGGACTCAATTCATCGAACAATTTAAGTTGCCACTCTATCATAAACCGAATTTAAACTTCGCTTACATAAAAAGAAAAAGCCCTGCGAAAATTCGCAGGGCTTTTGTATAAAAATTCCCTTAGGAGATTACTTAGTAATTTCAGTAACCTGACCGGCACCTACTGTACGACCTCCTTCACGGATAGCGAAGCGAAGACCTTTCTCCATCGCGATAGGATAGATAAGTTTTACAGAAAGAGTAACGTTATCGCCTGGCATAACCATTTCCACACCTGCAGGTAAGGTAATTTCACCTGTTACGTCAGTAGTACGGAAATAGAACTGAGGACGGTATTGGTTAAAGAATGGAGTGTGACGTCCGCCTTCCTCTTTGCTCAACACGTAAGTTTCGCATTTGAATTCAGTGTGCGGAGTAACAGAACCTGGCTTAACAACCACCATTCCACGCTTGATTTGCTCTTTTTCAATACCACGGAGAAGAAGACCTACGTTATCGCCAGCCTCACCTCTGTCAAGAATCTTACGGAACATTTCAACACCGGTAACAGTTGAAGTAAGTGGTTTTTCACCTTCTTTCTGTAAACCGATCAATTCTACAGGGTCGTTAGAGTTGATTACACCTCTTTCGATACGTCCTGTTGCAACAGTTCCGCGACCTGTGATAGAGAATACATCCTCTACCGGCATCAGGAACGGAAGTTCAGTAGCACGCGGAGGAACCGGAATCCAGTTATCCACTGCATCCATTAACTCATCGATTTTAGCTACCCATTTAGCTTCACCGTTCAATGCACCAAGTGCTGAACCCTGAATGATTGGAATATTAGCGCCATCGAACTTATAGAAGGTAAGAAGGTCTCGAATTTCCATTTCTCCTAATTCAAGGAACTCAGGATCTTCAACCAAGTCAACTTTATTCATAAATACTACAACCTGAGGAACACCTACCTGACGGGCAAGAAGGATGTGCTCGCGTGTTTGTGGCATAGGACCATCAGTAGCGGCAACAACAAGGATAGCACCGTCCATTTGGGCAGCACCGGTAACCATGTTCTTAATATAATCCGCGTGTCCCGGACAATCAACGTGTGCATAGTGACGTTTTGCAGTCGCATACTCAACGTGAGCTGTGTTAATGGTAATACCTCTTTCTTTTTCTTCAGGAGCATTATCAATTGAAGAATAGTCGCGCACTTCAGCGAGACCTTTCTTTGAAAGCACCGTTGTGATAGCGGCAGTCAAAGTTGTTTTGCCGTGATCCACGTGTCCGATGGTTCCGATGTTCACATGCGGCTTGTCTTTTACGAATTTTTCTTTAGCCATTGTTATTGTTTTTAATTGTTGTTTTAAATATTTATTGAAAATCTTTTTGTCTGTTCTAATACTACTTCAAAACTTCTTGAGCCGTTGATGAGAATCGAACTCGCGACCTCTTCCTTACCAAGGAAGTGCTCTACCACTGAGCTACAACGGCTTGTTAAGGAATTTTACTTCCTTGTTACAGAGCGGGAGACGAGGTTCGAACCCGCGACCTGCAGCTTGGAAGGCTGCCGCTCTACCAACTGAGCTACTCCCGCAAAAAAATTCATTCATCCTTTCTCTTTCGTAAGGAGATTAAGTGGGGAGAGAAGGATTCGAACCTTCGAACTCGTGAGAGGACAGATTTACAGTCTGTTGTCGTTGGCCACTTGACTATCTCCCCTTTTAAAAGGTGAATTTTAAAAAACCTGAGCCCGCGGATGGAATCGAACCTCCGACCTGCTGATTACAAATCAGCTGCTCTACCAGCTGAGCTACACGGGCAATTTTTGGTACAATATGCAATGAACACACCCGTCTAAAAAACGGAGCGCAAATCTAAACAGTTAATTCAATTTTCAAAAAATGAGAAAAGATTTTAATGGAAGGATTTTTTAGAGAGAGAACGGGACAAAAAAAAGCGGGAGTAATAACTCCCGCTTCGGTTAATAATTAAAGTTCTTTTATTCTTTCTTTCTGTTTCTTTAGCTGACCTGCTATAGTTCGCAAAGCAAGGTCTGTGCTTTCTTCAAATGTTTTTGATGTTTTGGTTGCAAATAATGTTTTACCTGGGACATAAACTTTAATTTCTACAATCTTGTCTTTCACATTCTGATTCGTTTCGAGTTTCAGAAACACTTCTGCTTCTATAATTCGGTCGAAAAAGGTTTCAAGCTTCGCCAGTTTCTTGTTAATAAAATCTACCAGCTGCGCGGATGCCTCAAAATGCACCGGATGGATTACCACATTCATAAAGAACAATTTTAAAAGGTTAAATAATTCGATTCCTACATCTAAGTAACGTAATAGTTATTAGAATCTTGTATAATTCTAACGAAAATTTGTGAAGAAGGTTAACTGTAAAAAACAAATCACTACTTAAGTGCTTTCTATTTAGAATTTGATTAAACTCCCTTAAAAACAAAGAAGTTCTTCCATTACTTCCCTTACCTTCTCGGCACTAGGCAACATCGCTTTTTCTAAGTTTTCATTGAGCGGAATGGCTGGAGTGTTCACAGCACCAAGAATTTTTACGGGTGCATCTAAATCGCTGAAACAAGCAGAGGAAATCCTTCCTGCCAAAGCCTCGGCAAAAGAATGCGTGACGGTTTCTTCAGTGAGCACTAATACTTTGCCGTGCTTTTTTACTGAAGCGAAAATCATTTCTTCATCCAGCGGATTGAGTGTTCTTAAATCAACTACTTCAATCTGATGGTCAAAATTTTTTGCTGCATTCATTGCCCAGTAAACGCCCATGCCATAAGTAATTACTGTAAGTGATTCTCCATTTTCAATTCTTCCTTCTCTTGCTTCCAAAGCAATTCGCGCCTTGCCAAGTGGAATGATGTAATTTTCATCCGGCTCCATCGTTTTAGCAAGTTCAGTTCCTTTCACCTTACTCCAGTAAAGCCCTTTGTGTTCCAGCATCACTACCGGGTTCGGATCATAAAAAGCGGCTTTCAGCAAACCTTTCATATCAGCAGCATTACTTGGATAACAAACCTTCACTCCCTTTATCTGTAGTAGAAAACTTTCTACGCTTGAAGAATGATAAGGACCGCCACTGCCATACGCTCCAATAGGAATCCGGATTAAAGTCTGTACTGGAAATTTTCCGTTGGTTAAATAGCAGGAACGTGAAACTTCAGTAAAAAGTTGATTTACTCCCGGAAATATATAATCAGCAAACTGTACTTCTACTATTGGCTTGCAACCGACAGCACTCATACCTACAGTGGAACCGATAATGTATGCCTCCATAATCGGAGTATTGAAAACTCTTTTATTTCCATATTTCTTTGCAAGCAATGCAGCTTCGCGAAAAACCCCACCAAGTTCACCACCCACATCCTGACCATACAATAATGCTTCAGGATGTTTCTTCAAAATTTCATCCACGGCATGAAGGGCCGCATCTACCATAATAATTGGTTCTGCATTGACAGGAGACCGTTCTCCTTTCTCCTCTGTAATTGTTGTAGGGGTAAAAATATGTGTAGTTAAATCCTCTTCGGTTGGAAACGGTTCCTGAAGTGCACGTTCAAAATCTTCCTTCACTAATTGTTTTGCTTCTTCTTCAATACTGTTTAATTCATCGGCATTCGAAACCTTTTCATAAAGCAAATACTTCTTCAACTTATTAAACGGGTCGCGCATCATATCGCTCTCCAAATTTTCTTTTGTGCGATACCATTCCTTTCTTACTCCACTGGTATGATGATTCAGTAAAGGAACTTTTGCATGAACCAAATAAGGTGCACGATGCGTGCGTACATAATTCACCACGCGGCTCATGGTCTCAAAACATTCTTCGAAGTCTGTACCGTCAATACTTTCAACTTTAAGTCCTTTAAATCCCTTCGCATATTCAGGTGCATCTTGAGCACGCACTTCACTTGAATGAGCTGAGATATCCCACTCGTTATCCTGTACCAAATAAATAATTGGATAGTTGTGAAGAACTGCCATCTGCAAAGCTTCGCTTACTTCGCCTTCGGTAATAGCGCCATCACCAAGCGAACAAATCACCAACGGCTCCTCTCCTTTCTTATATCCTGTTAACGCCTGCTGCTCTTTGTACTGTAACCCCTGCGCAGTTCCGGTAGCTGGAATTACCTGCATACCGGTGGCAGAACTTTGATGTGGAATTTTAGGAAGGTCTTCTCGGTTTGAACTCGGATGACAATAATACGTTCTTCCTCCGCTAAAATAATCCGTCTTCTTAGCGAGCAATTGCAACATCAATTCGAATGGAGTAAAACCCATTCCAAGCAACATTGAATCATCGCGGTAATACGGAAACACAAAATCCTGTGGTTTTAACTGAAAAGCTGTAGCAAATTGAATCGCCTCATGCCCCCGTGAAGTAGCGTGAACATATTTTGAACAAATATCTTTGCGCTCTTCATATAACTCGGTCATTGCTTTCGCAGTAGACATCAATTGAAAAGCACGAAGAAGATTTTCTTTGGAGGGCTTCATTCGTTACAAAGAAATCATTTCACTTCGAAATCAAAAACCTTTTCATTTCCCAGAAAGCCCTCTAACCTGTCACCGATTTTTACAGCACCAACACCGGCTGGCGTTCCTGTAAATATTAAATCGCCTGTTTGTAAAGTAAAAAACTGCGAGGCATAAGCAATTATTTTTTCGAAGGAGAACATCATATCGTTGGTATTTCCCTTTTGCACTTCTGTTTCATTTAACTTCATCGAGAAACGAAAACCTTTGTCATTCCCAATAATATCCTTCTTTTTGAATCCTCCAATTACTGCAGAATTATCAAACGCCTTTGCAATCTCCCAAGGCAATCCTTTTGCTTTTTGTTGGCTTTGTAAATCTCGCGCGGTAAAATCAATACCAACTGTTACTTCATCAAAATACTTTTGCGCAAATTTTTCATCAATGTATTTCCCCTGTTTACAAACTTTCAAAACCAATTCGGTTTCATAATGCAAATCTTGTGTCCATTCAGGATAATAAAATGGCTTGTTGTCTTTAAGTAAAGCCGTTTGGGGTTTCAGAAACACTACCGGCTTTTCTGGAATTTCATTTTTCAGCTCCTTTGCA
>CAIYOV010000142.1 GCA_903927935.1 uncultured Bacteroidota bacterium
TCATAAAATGTACGGATTCTACCTATGTAAAAAACACTTAATCTTGTTTTCATAATCGAAAAACAATGAAACAAATATCACTTCTATTCACAGCAATTTTGCTCGGGTTATCTTACAACCTCAGCGCACAGGAATTCACAATAAGAGTAAGCGGTGGCTACGCAGGCCCGGCACTTATTAATACAGAACCTCTGTTAGGTCCTAAAGTCGACCCTGCATCACCTAACGTGGATGCACTTATACCAATGGCTAACATCAATGACACCGCCAGAACTTATAAAGCTACACCGGGTTCATACGGTGCAGGCGGAAATGCCACCATTGGAATAGGTTATATGTTCAATAATTATGTAGGTGTTGATTTGGGTGTTACTTATTCGCATAGCAGAACATATTCCTGCGAACAAGTTCGCCAGGTTTTGCCGGGATCTTTTCTGAATGCTAAAACTGAAACATATTCATACGCTCTGGCGGTTTCGCCTTCTATCGTAGTTACAGGTGCTAAAACCGGTTGGAAGGTTTATCCGTACGCAAGATTAGGTTTGGTGCTGCCTGTAATGGGGGTAGTAACTCACCAATTGCATGTTGTTACACCTCAAAATCTAAATATCAGTCCTTTCTATTTAGGCAAGGAAACCGATGTAACGCTGAAAACTGATGGCGCGCCTTCAGTGGGTCTCGCTGGCTCAATCGGTGTGGCTTACAGACCACTTCCCTTCATGGCAGTGTTTGTGGAATTAGACGGAATATACCTGAATGTGCGCGCAAAATCTTCGAAAGTAACAAAGTGGATAGCAGACGGAGTTGATGATATTCCGGCCAGAGGGGCTTACAGAACTCAATTTACCTACGTAAGTCAGTTAGGACCAACTACCAACAACGCGCAGAATAACCCAAGCTATGACCCTAATAAACCTAAAGAAGATATCATGCAAACCGCTCCGGGCAGTAACATTGGTTTCAACGTAGGTTTTACTTTTTTTCTCAGCAAAAAGATACTGGGTAAAGATAAGGTAGCCAAAAAGAAACTGAAAAAATAAAAGATTTTCAAAAAATAATAGCCCGAAGTTTATATCACGGGCTATTATTTTTGTGGAGGATATCGGAGTCGAACCGATTACCTTCTACATGCCATGCAGACGCTCTAGCCAAATGAGCTAATCCCCCAATAATTTAAGAACGAGGTGCAAATGTATTTTTCAAATTCATTCTTTCAAATAACCAATCATTAATTCGGCCGTGCGTTTACTGGCACCGGCATGGCCTAACTTAGTCCTTAGGAAATCATAACCGGTCAGCATCCTGCTGCGGTCATCTTTATTCAATATGGTTTTAAGTTCGCGCACCAGACGGTCTTTATTTACATCGGCCTGTATCAGTTCTTCTACTATTTTCTTTCCACATATCAGGTTTACAATGCAGATAAAACCAATACTCTTATCAATCAGTGCATTAATAATGTAATACGAAATCCAGCTTCCTTTATAACAAACCACTTCGGGCACATTGTGCAAAGCAGTCTCGAGCGTAGCCGTGCCCGAAGTAACAATTGCCGCAGTGGAGTGTTTCAGCACTTCGTACGTATTATCAAAAACCAGTTCCACCTTTTTATCGCCAATAATATCGCGGTAGAACTTCTCTCCTATGGCACTCATACCGGTTACGGTAAATTTATAATCGGGAAACTCATCAATCACTTTTAAATACTCGGTCAGCAAATACGAAATCTCCTGCTTACGGCTTCCGGGAACAATGGCAATGGTATTATCAGTTGGCAGTTGACGGTTGTCTGTTGTCTGCATTTCATCCAGCAAAGGATGTCCTACAAAATCAACCTGCACTCCGTTGTTTTGGTAAAACTCTTTTTCGAAAGGAAAGATGACAAACATACGGTCTACATATTTCTTCACTTTCTTAACCCGTCCTTTTTTCCATGCCCACAACTGGGGAGAGATGTAATAGAATATTTTGAACCGGTGCTGTTTTAGAAAATCAAACAGTCGGAAATTAAAACCGGGGTAATCAATCAGTATCACCACATCGGGCTTAAACTCCAGAATATCTTTTTTGCAAAACGAAATGTTGCCGAGTATGGTAGGAAGGTGTTTCACTACTTCAAAAAAACCCATAAAGGCCAGCTCGTTGATGTGCTTTACCACAAAGCCACCGGCAGCCTGCATTTTATCGCCACCCCAGCAACGGATATCCGCATGGTCATCCTGCCGCTTTAACTCTTTAATCAAATTAGAGCCGTGCAAATCGCCACTTGCCTCGCCAGCTATAAGGTAATAGCGCATGGGCTTATAGTATTTCCTTAAACAGAATAGCCATTACATACAGCATGGTCACCAGCATAACTCCGCGCGATGCATTGTTGTAGTCTTTCTTTACAAAAAAGAAAAAAACAAAACCATTGAGCATACAGCTTAAGGTAGAAATACGCATAAATGCTGTTTTACTTTGCATGGTTACCAAAAACATGTGCGGTGTAAAATCTTCGTGATTGTTGTATCGGGCATTCAAAAATGCAAATAGATATACAACCACCACTCCTATAAAGGGAGCAACAAGAGCAGGCAAAGCACCTACCCAGAATTTATCCCATTTATAAAAGGTGGGTGTTGGGTTTAAAAATTTATCGAGCATGAGTTTTGGTTTAAAGATTGAATTCTTCTTTACTTATTTTAGGAACAATTCCTTCATCGCCACCGGTTGCTTTCAGTTTCCAGTTTTCGTTAATAAAAGGAATTACATGGTGTGCCGTTAAATCGTGCTGCACCGGTACCACACTTACGTATCCGTTTGCCAGAGCAAACTCATCGGTATCGTGCCCCTGATCGTAATTTACAAACTTACCGGTAAGCCAATAGTAAGGTTTGCCGAACGGGTCAATGCGCTCTACATATTCTTCTTCCCACTTTGCCAATGCCTGCCTGCCAATTTTCATTCCCTTAATTTCTTTCAGCGATAGCTTGGGAATATTCACATTCAGCAAACTGTGTTTGGGAATGCCGTATTTTAAAAGCTGTTCAACAATCAGTTTTGCATAATGAATGGAAGGAATAAAATCAGCCTCGTTGCTGTAATCGCATAACGAAAAACCAACCGAAGGTATTCCCTCTAAACTAGCTTCCACTGCAGCACTCATAGTGCCAGAGTAAATAATATTGATGCTTGAATTACTGCCATGGTTAATACCGCTTACGCATAAATCGGGTTTGCGGTGCAGCACTTTATCTACTCCTAACTTTACACAATCAACCGGTGTGCCGCTGCATTTGAATGCTTTAATTCCGTCAAAAATATTCACCGGAGTTAAGCGCAACGGTTTGTTAATGGTAATTGCATGACCCATTCCCGACTGAGGAGAGTCAGGAGCTACTACCACCACTTCTCCCAAATGCTGCACTGCTTCTACTAAAGCTTTTATACCGGGGGCTGTTACCCCGTCATCATTTACTACTAATATCAAAGGTTTGCTCATGCTGCGAAAATATCAATTAAGGTAAATATCAGGGATTGAGCGAAAACAGAAGGGTAGCTCATCGCTAACTGCTATTTACTATTCGTTACTTTTCTATTTTTGGGTTATGCAGGTTTTTATCAAAAAGCTGACAGATAACAGATACTTACTGCCGCTTTTAGTAGTAACTATTTGCGTGTGGCGCATTTTTGTTCCTCAATTACCGGCCAATGAAGGATTAGGCTGGGATGGTTACCGTTATTATCAACTAACAGTTGATGGTCTGCAAAGCAAGGTGCTCGATTCGTATCTTATACTCCGCATATTCCCCTGCTTGCTGATTCATATTATCTTAAAGTGGCTTAGCATTTCGTTTATCCCCGCCCACGTTATTCTTGCTTTTAAAATAATGAACACTATCATGATTGGTTTAAGTGCGGTGATGGTAAAGCAGATTTTTGAGCAATATAAACTAAACCCTGTTTCGCAACTCATCGGTTTCACGCTTGTTTTTTTGAATTATGGCGTTTTTAATTTCACTTACTACTATCCGGTAATGACTGATACACCTGCTTTCTTTTTAAGCATAGCCCTCTTTTACTTTTTCGTGCGTGGCGAATTGACAAACGTATTTCTTATTGGCCTGATAGGTGCTTTTACCTGGCCGGTAATTTTTGCCATGGCTTTTGCCTTAATTCTGTTTCCTGAAAAAGAAATTGCCTTTGTTCCTTTAAAGAAGGTTTGGCAATATACCATTAGCACGTTATGCCTTTTGTATCTGCTTGCCATGGCTTATTTCTTACTGTTTATCACTAAAGAAAAAGCTGACCTTCTTTTTTGTTTACCTATTAACTACAATATGTTGCCTATTGCATTGGCAGGTGTAGGGGTTCTTTTCTTTTTTATACCGCAGGTTATATTTAACCAAACCTTTTTTAACCTGAATTATTACCGTTCTGCATTAAACGGAAATCGAATATTTGCGGCCTTCGTTTTGGTAATTGCTTTTTTAGTTATTCGATTTTCGGTAGCAGTAAATGCTACTTCTGAATATGTTACTCTGTATCATCAAATAAAAATACATCTGGTGTATGCCTTTCAGCGGCCTTTCATAACAGTAGTCAGCCACTTCAACTACTTCGGATGCACTATGCTGCTCCTACTGCTTTTTTGGAAAAGGTTTGCTGCATTCGTATCTGGTTTTGGCCTTGGAATAGCCGGCTCCGTTTTCTTCTGTCTTTTTGTTTTTGCCCTTAAACCCGAATCGCGGGCACTTATTTTTTTCTTCCCCTGGTTAATGATTCTGATGTCGCTTTATATAGGCAAATACCGATTCAGTAACTTGTTTTATATACTCGTTTTTGTCCTCAATTTTGCAATGGCCAAACTTTGGTTGTTCTTTGATTACGACATGAATACATCGAAAGTTCTGACTGACGGCACCTTCGATTTCCCGAACCAATGGTTTATGATGCACCTGGGTATTTGGATGAATGAATATGTTTGGCTTTGGTTGTGTACAGCAGTTGCTGTATCATTGCTGCTTTTTATAATTAGTTTATATAAAATAGAATTCCATAAAAAAGCTGTCCTCTTTTATAAAATATTTGAACCGGTAACTTATGAGTGATTCAAAAACAGAAAACAATACTGAACCATCTTTTAAATTGAACTATGCCACAGTTATATTGCTGTTGGTAATTTTAATTCCGGTGATATATACGATTGTGGCAAACCTTGAAAAGCCACAGCCTTTGCCGCTAATTTCACCGACAGTAACTACCCCTGCTCAGAATTCAAATCCGGCATCACCAATTGAAACTGCTTTGCAAGTTGCAACTGTCAAACCTGATTATAATTCCTATATTAATTTGGGACTGGCCTATTACAATGCCGCGCGATACCCCGAAAGTATTAAAGCATGGGAAAAAGCATTAGAGTATAATCCGAAAGGCGAACTGGCTTTCAACAATATTGCGGCTGCTTATGGCAATATGAATAATTACGATGCCGAAATAGAGATATGCCAGCGGGCGCTTGCCATTAATCCTGATCTTGAAATTGCAAAACGTAATATGGAATGGGCAAAAAGCATGAAGAATAAAAAATAAATGACCGAGCCTAAAAACATCTTCATTCTTATTCCCGCGTTCAACGAATCGAAAGTAATCCGCAAAACTATTACACCGGTTATCGAAAAAGGATATACTGTGGTGCTGATAGACGATTGCTCAAGCGATAATATGTTTGAGGCGGTGAAAGATTTACCAATCCGGTACGTTCGTCACAGTATCAATCTTGGTCAGGGAGCAGCTATTCAAACCGGTATTCAGTATGCCTATCAGCAAGGAGCAGAATATGCAGTAACTTTTGATGCAGATGGCCAACATAACTATGAGGAAATCCCCAAAATACTTGAACCTGTTATTTCAGGAAGAGCAGATATTACGATGGGCTCCCGTTTTACGAAGGGGGGAATTGCTGAATCAATTCCGGGAATCAGAAAACTGGTAATTAAAATTGCCGTTGTTGTGAATGGAATACTAACCGGTTTGTGGTTAACAGATGCTCACAATGGTTTCCGAGCCATGAACCGAATGGCACTTAGTAAAATAAAGATTACTCAGAACCGCATGGCTCATGCTACTGAGTTTCTATCGCTGATTAAGAAAAATAAACTCAGGTGCGAGGAAGTTCCTGTACATATTGTTTACACCGAATATTCACTAAACAAAGGTCAGGCAAATCTCAACGCCATCAATATTATCATTGACATTATCTTAAATAAAATATTCTGATATGATAAGCCCTATCAAAATCATTCTGATAATTCCTTTGCTGATGCTCATTTTGTTTTTTGTTCCCAAAATGCAGAACCGGATTGTTTACCGGTTCAGTTTAATTTTGATTGCATTGGCAGGAATTTTCTTTGTTATTAATCCTGACTTCACAACCGAACTTGCGCACAAACTGAATGTAGGCAGGGGAACCGATTTGCTTTTTTATCTCTGCGCAGTTGCCGGATTCATTTCGATACTGATGTTGTATTCCAAATTGCGAAGAATAGAAGCTACGCAAACGGAGATTATTCAAAATGCTGCTATTGAAAATGCTAAAAAACTAGGATAGAATTTTATTTACCTTGTATGAACGATAAAATAAAATTACTTCTCTTCTCAGCTTTACTTCTTCTGGGAATCCTTATAACCTATTCCAATCACTGGTATAACGATTTTCACTTTGACGATTCACATACCGTGCAGAGTAATGTTTACATTCAGCATCTTGGTAACATTCCGCTTTTCTATAAAGACCCTGCTACTTTCAGTTCGATGCCTTCGCATTGTTCGTATCGTCCTTTAGTTTCCACCACACTAGCTATCGATTATTTTTTAGGCAAAGGTCTGAATCCGTTTTACTTTCATCTCTCCACCTTCATTTTGTTTTTACTGCAAGGGGTGCTCCTGTTTTTTCTGTTTGCAAAAATACTGGACACCGTTTCTGATAATGCTTCGAACAAATTCATTGCACTTTTTGCCACCGGTCTTTACATGCTGCATCCTTCGCTGGCAGAAACAGTGAATTATATTATTTCACGTTCCGATACCCTCTCTACTTTGTTTGTGATAATGGCATTTGTAGTATATCAGTATTCTGCTTTTGCCCGTAGGTTTTATTTGTATTTAATACCTGTGGTAATCGGTGCTCTTGCCAAACCAACGGCTATCATGTTTGCACCAATGCTTATTGTTTATCATATTTTATTCGACCAGAAAAAAGATTTCATCTCTTTCATAAAGTTTGAATGGAAAAGGCTTTTGCTGATTGCCGTGCCATCGTTTCTACTGGCAATAGTTCTATACTTTTTTATCAAGCACAAAGAAGCGGGTTATTTTGTTGCGGGCGGTTATGACTTTTACCGTTATCTCATAACACAGCCATTCATTTTCGTTCATTACGTTTCACAATTTATTCTACCCACTAAATTAAGTGCCGATACTGACTGGGGAACCTTTGAAAAAATAACCGATCCAAGAGCGCTTATCGGATTTATTTTTTTAGCAAGCATGGCTTTCGCTATCATTTATCTTTCTAAATTTCAGAAATGGAGACCGGTATCTTTTGGCTTATCCTGGTTCCTTTTGGCATTGGTGCCAACGTCACTTGTTCCCCTTGCAGAAGTGATGAACGATCACCGCATCTTCTATCCTTACGTTGGATTGTCCATAGCTATAGTTTGGGCATTGTATTTATTGCTTGAAAAATATTTGAAAAATATTCCGCCACCGGTACTCATTACCACTCTGATATTGTTGCTATGCGGCTATGCTTATGGAACACATATGCGCAATGAAGTTTGGAAAACAGAAGAAAATCTGTGGCATGATGTGAGTATAAAAAGTCCGAAGAACGGAAGAGGGCTGATGAATTACGGATTGGTATTTATGGGGCGTGCGTCATATGACACTGCCAATTATTATTTTACTAAAGCATTGGAGTATTGTCCGCGTTATTCACTGCTGCACGTAAACATGGCGGTTTTGAAAAATGCCATAGGCGATAAAACATCTGCCGAAAATTATTTTAAAAACGGTATTGCATTTGGGGGCGAAGAAGCCGGTAATTATTATTTCTATGCGCGGTTTTTGAAAGACAACGGACGAAAAGATGAAGCAATTGATAACCTCTATAAATGTATTCGTATTGTAGATGCACGAATGGATGCGCGTTATATGCTTATTCCTTTATTGTATGAACAAAAACGTTTTGAAGAATTAAAAACTGTTTGCAAACGCACACTTGAACTTTCACCGGGTGATGCTACTGCCAGCACTTACCTTCAAATGGCTAACAGTGGCAAATCGCAATTGCAGGTAGAAGAAGAAGCCAGTGCTAACTATAAAACTCCTGAGCAGTTTTTAAATTTAAGCCTGATGTATTACAATGCAGGTAATTATGAAGGTTGCATCACTGCCGCGCAAAAAGCATTGGTGCTTAAGCCTGATTATGCAGAGGCATACAA
>CAIYOV010000143.1 GCA_903927935.1 uncultured Bacteroidota bacterium
GGAATATTTTCTTGTAATACTCCATCACAATTTCTACCCCCAATTCTTTTTCAAGTGAAGTGGTTCCTTTTCCTTCTAACCCACATGCTCTAATTTTATTGAAGAAAGAAAGGTCGGTATTGATATTAATTGCAATGCCGTGCATCGTTATATTACGGCTTGCCTTAACTCCAATCGCGCCAATCTTTCTATCAGTGTTGTTGCACAACCAAATGCCTGCTGCATCTTCAATTCGTTCGCCACTCAATCTATATTCCCTAAGCGATTCAATAATGGTTTCTTCTAACTGAAAAATATATTGTGCTAAACCAATCTTAAAAGAATCTAAATCGAGAATTGGATAAACAACCAATTGCCCGGGACCATGAAATGTGACATCTCCACCACGGTTTACATGGTAGAATTCTGCTTTCATCTCTTCATCGCTTACTAAAATGTTTTCCCGCTTACCGCTTTTGCCAAGGGTAAAAACCGGTTCATGCTCGCAGAGGATTAAATAGTTTTCGGTAACCTGCCCGTTGAGTTTTGCTTCAATATTTTTGTTGAAGAGTTCCTCTTGTATTCTAAGAACTTCGAGATATTTTTTTAGACCAATGTCAATAACCTTTACCGCATTCATTTTAAATTCTTCAGTTGCTCTTTCAGTTTTCTGCGTTCTTCTTTTACAGAGTTGTCCAGATTAAAATATGCTTTGTGAAGATTACGATTCAGATCGTCTACCGCTTTGCTGTAATTTCCTAAGTAAGTAGATTGATAGAATGGGAAAGGTTCTTTCAATTGTGTTAGCGATGTGTCTGAAATAAATATTACACTGGTGGAAGATGTTGACGCACTTGGTTCGGTATGATAAACTCCTTTGTAATGATATTCATCGGTTCGAACGTTAGACGTAATGGTGCCATATTCTGCAATGAAAAAGGTTTTCTCTATAAGTTTTATGGTTGTGTCTAACGCAAGAGTATCATTCAGGAAAATATTCTGCTTGTTTTGAAGGAGGGCATTTGTGTTTTTTGCGTAGATTAAATACACTTTACAGAAGTCGAAAAAACTTTTAAAAGCATCCGCTAGTTTTTGGTTTTGAACTTTGTTCTCTTCTGTAAGTTTATCCGCCAGCTCCGGTCTTCCTGACTTTCGATACGCTTCAATAGACCGGTCGTTGGTTTTTAATCGAACCACCAATGCCCCGTTTTTCAAATCTCTGATTTGTTGAGTGGCAATTGTCCTATTGGTAGATGTAGTTTGAGCGGATGCTGCAAAGAATATCAATGTAAAGTATGAAGCAATCCAAAATTTAATCTTCATCTATTTAAAGTCCTTTACAATCTCCCTTGGAACAAACTTTCTGATTTTTCCTTTCCCTCTGATAATCTCGCGTACAATAGTTGAGGAAATAGACGATAGCTCGGGACGCGATACAATGAGAATGGTTTCTAATTGCGGAAGCATATCATGATTCAGGTGAGCAATTGTTTTTTCGTATTCAAAATCTCCCGCGTTGCGAATGCCTCTTAATACGTAGTTAGCTTTTTTTTTCTCGCAGAAATTTACGGTCAGTCCTTCGTAGCTTTCCACCTTCACTTTCTTCTCACCCTTAAAAACAAGTTCAATCCACTCCATTCTTTTCTCCAGAGCAAACAAACTTTGTTTTTGGGAGTTGCTACCGATGGCAATAATTATTTCATCGAACAACGGTAACGCTCTTCTTACAATATCAGCATGGCCGATTGTTATTGGGTCGAAAGAACCGGGAAAGACTGCGATTTTTTTCATGCC
>CAIYOV010000144.1 GCA_903927935.1 uncultured Bacteroidota bacterium
CTGATAGATGTATATCATTTTATACTTCCACACGGCTGTTTGTCCGGGTGCAGGTAGTGAGCTTTTATCGGTATAATCGGGGTGAAAATCGCGCTCTAATTTTACCCAGCCTTTGCCATCGTTACGGTCAACCCAAATTTCTACACCCTGAAATTTTCCTTTTTTCCAAATAAGGTGCGGGTGTCCGCCACTGCTGTAAGTGGTTTTAAATACAGGTTTGCCAAGTTGCGGGTCGAATGGTGTGTGGGCTACTTCAATGCCCAGGTCCTGCCCAATGCTGGTGGTGTAATTAGGGCTGCCTTTAATGCGCTGCACCAGTTTACTGAACCTATCCTGCACATTTGCCGCAACTATAGTTGCCGGTGCAGCCGGAAAAGAAGGCGGCACAGGCACCGCAGTAATTACCTGTGTGCCATTGCCATGGCGCACTAAGTTTTTAAAAGCGGTAATGTTTTGTGCGTAATCCTGCACTACGCTTTGCACTTCAAACGACCAAACAAATAGTTCTTTGTCGTTATTCAGCGCGGTAATTTCGGCAGGCGAAACACCAAGCGCTGTAGCGTACGTGCCAATTTTTGAACAAACTTTTTGCATTTGAAGTCCGTAGGCTTCGTCTGATTTTTCTACTGCCATAATAATTGGGGTTTTATGCCTTTCGGGCTTAGCAGATAATGCCGAAAAGCGGTTAAAAAATAAGTTTTTGATGTTATTTGAACATAAAGCGCTTTTGCCCGATGTTCGGGCAGCGTGGAAGAAGGTATTTTCCGCATGGAAGCCCCTTTGGCTACGCGGTAGCATGGTTTTACCGCGCTGAAAAATGACCTGACAGCGCGGAAGAATGTTTTTACCGGGCATGCCAATATACAGGTTGCATGGAAGAATGAATTTGCCGTGCTGAAGAATGTTCGGGGTGAATAGAAGAATGGTTTTACCGAACGGGAAAATGCTTGGGGCGCGCGGAAGAAAGATTTTACCGTACGGAAGAATGCTTGGGGCGCGTGGAAGAATGAATTTACCGCGCTGAAAAATGTTTGAAGCGCATAGAAGAAAGGTTTTACCGTGTGGAAGAATGGCCGGGGAGCACGGAAGAATGATTCTTTCAGCCTATAATTTGTTGCCGGTAGCTTGTAAATTTCTGCTTGCACGCATCAAATATGCAACAGGAGTCAATTGCTAGATAGCTAAACTTTCCCATTAGGGCGTTTGGGCTGCTAACTAAGGCGTTTGGTACGCTAACTAAGAAATTTGGAGGACCTTAAATTACACTATTTACCGCACCAGCGTAACATTGCCTTTAGCAGTTTTGCGCTTTCCTGTTTTAGTAATTACATAATCTGCCTGCCAAACGTAGGTATCTATTGGTTGGGCTATATCCTCATAAATTCCATCCCAGCCGTCTTCTACATTTTTGGTTTCAAATAGCTTTTGGCCCCAGCGGTTGTAAACTGCAAAGTAGTTAAGCGTAATGTTGGTGTTTAGAATATGAAACACATCGTTTACCCCATCGCCATTGGGTGTAAAGCCGGTGGGCAGCAGCAAGCCGCTTTGCACTTTTACCTCGTATTGGCAATTGGTAGTGCAGCCGTTAACTGTGGCTACCGTGCAGGTGTAGTTTTGTGTTTCATCGGGTTGTATGGTTAGCAGCGTATCTTTATTTTGAAGAATAGCCACCGGTGGCTGCCATTGGTAAGTGCTACCCCGGGCACATACCTCAAGGGTAATTATATCACCTTCTTTTAATTGAAAAGAAGTTTCTACACTCACCGGCTCTGCACCGGGGACTACATGAACCTGTTGCAAAAATGCATTGCTACCATACAAGTTAGATGTAGTTAAACTTACTTCAAAAATACCAGTATCTGTATAAAAAATAGGAGGTGGTTGCTTGCCATTGTAACTGGCAGGTATGCCGCCCTCAAAAATCCATTGCCATTGGTCTGGATTATTGTAAGATTTATCTGTATAAGATGCGGATGAATTTACGCAAACAGTTGCCTGAGATGATAAAAATGAGGGAATGGGATAAAAGTATTTACAAGGTAATAAGAAAACACTGTCAACATACACATATATACCATCAACGGTACCGCTTGAATTCGCAAGTTTTGAAACAGTTTCTATATCATCCTTGAAGTTTCCGAGAACAATATACCTCTCATCACCCTGCGCAATATATTTTTGTGTTAATGTAGTCCAATTAATTGTATCCAATTGTGTATTTGGGTCTATAGTTACCTGCGGACTTAGCGAGAACATTGATGAATTATTTTGGTTCAACAACACGGTATTAGATAAATAAACCCCGAAACTTGTGGAAGAAAATTTTGATTGATCCGGTAAATTTATGGAGAAGCCGATTACATAGCAACTGTCTTTTTCTAAAGATTGAGTTAGTTCAGTTTCAATATATTCACGAGCAGGATTAGGAAACCCATTCTGTTTTAAAAAAATTCCTGTATACGCTACTCCCGAAAAAGCATTTTGGTATCCTAAAGCATTTACCGGAACGCCACTAACTAATGAAGGTGAACAAGCATTGAAATAGTCTGGTGTTGATGAAATGGAGTAAGTTGGGTTTAGCCAAAATTTTGCAGAGTCTAAAGCCCCTTCTTGTATTGGGCATCCTGTAAATACTTCAAACCCACCATTTGGGACTAAATTTTGAGCTCCAATACGAGTTGAAATAAATAACAAAAAAAGGTATAAATAAATTTTTAGGTTAAACTTCATAGCAAAAAATAATAGATAATTAAAAACCCCACTTACAGAAATTTAATTCTGCAAGTGGGGAAATAAAAATTATTGAACAATTACTCTTCTTACTCTACGCATACCATCGTTTATTTCAAGCGTATAAATGCCTTTTGCTAAACCCGAAACATCTAATTTGATTTCGCCTAAACCGGTTTGGTGCATCGGTGCTTTTACCTGTTTGCCCTCTACGCTAAACAAACTAATGGTTGGCTCCACACCTTGTGTGTAAGCCCAACTTACATTCAACTCGCCATTAGTTGGGTTAGGGTATACAATAAGCGAATTAGCAGCTTCTTGTAATGGGTCTGTAATAACTGTTTCTTCACCATCGGTTTTGCAGCCACCAACATTATCAATAAAATAGCCCATCGATTGAGAGTGCGAACTGGCATTGCAAACATTCCAAACATCAAAAATTATTAAATACCTATAGTTAGCCGGGTTGCTATAAAAATAACCTAACGGGCTACTAAGGTCGTTTAAATTAAGGCAGGCAATATCGCTGGTATTATTCAAGGTCATATTGGGGGTGTTTACCACAATTTTTACATATGAACCTGAAGCATCAAATTCCAACACGCTCATGTGCCATCCTCCATTTACCCATGCCCCGCCACTACATGTACCGGTTACTTTAGGGCTGTTAACACACGAAGGAGTAGCCGTAGCAAAACTTCCGCCCAAATTAACCAACGGACCCGCACAGGTTAATGAGTTGTTTAGCTGAATACAGGCAGTAGCAGCCGTTGGGGCAGCATTAACTTGTATTAAACCGGTATACGCCACACCACTTGGGTTGCAGTTATTTTTTACCCATAGCTTAATAGTGTACTGTCCTGTAACAGTACCCCAAGTTGAGCTTATATACGTTCTTGCAGGATAAGATATAGGTGGTGTCCCGGTTAGCCAACCAGAATTATAGGGTGTTGCACTACCAACTTTAGTAATCTCCACTTTGTAATTATACCCAAAACTACTACTGGTACCTGCCCAGGTAATATCGGTCATTTGCACAGCCGCGCTGGAGCAATCGTAAACCTGTGTATAGGTGCTTGCGTTTACCGTATTGCCATCTACTTTAAAAGTGGCACTGGCGGCTGTTTGCACAGCAATTAATACTGCGCTACCTATACCATTACCGTTGTTGTAGGTATTTACCCAATTAACCGTGCTACCACAACAATCCTGTGTGGTGGTGGTTACAGCGGTTACCTCTTCTAACCAGTAATAACCGCTCTGGCTTACGTTATAATTGTAAGCAGTAAACGAAGTGGTAGTAAGCGTAGTTAATGTAGAGCCGGTAAGCGAAGCAGAAGTAGGGTTATATCGCAGCTTAATAGTAGCCGATGAAGTAGCGGGCATTATTGAGTTGTTAGGGCAGCTATACCGTTTACAGTTCCAGTTAAATTGTAATTGTGTGTTGTTGCAACTTTGCAAAATGGTGGTAATACCATAAGTGTTTGCAGTAGTAAACAAAACAGTACCACATTGTGCAAATAGTTGGCTGCACTGCACAACCATTAAAGCACATAATAGAAATAGAATCTTTTTCATGATAATTGATTTTGAAATTAAGAAAAGAATATCAGTTTACTTTGGTAAAACCTTTTCTAACATACCCTGTATTAAAAAATGCTATCGCATTTTCAAAACATTATTTCTTTTTCATCTTTGCACCGCATTTTTTTAGAGTCGCATTTAATTAAGTGTAGGAGTGGGTGTGCAAGCCCGCTCCTTTTGTTTTTTTAAGTCTTACACTTCTTCTGTTACCATTCAATGATGTTAGACTATAAGCTAATACCAATTAGTTAAACTTTCCCATTAGGGCGTTTGAGGTGCTAAGTAGGGCGTTTGGTACGCTAACTAAGAAATTTGGAGGACCTTAAAAAGGTAATAAAGCAGTAATTACGGGGTGCAATCGGGGTTTCTAAAATGTTGTATCGTCCTGCATCCAGTGCAAAAAACTTTCCTTTTTACCTATACTTAAATTGGTTTCAAAACCATCGGTCATTTTTATGCTACCGGTTTTGCCTTTAATAAATTCGGCAATAAACAGGCGGTTCACCAGATAGCTATCGTGCACCCGCATAAACAAATTGGCGGACAGTTCGTTTTCAAAATGCAGCAGCGTGCGCGTTACAAAAAGCGGTTTGGCATCGGTTGTAATAATAGTAGCATAGCTTCGGTCGGCCTCTATTCTTATAATTTTTTCTACATTAATAAAAGTAAGCCCATTGGCAGTAGGCACCGAAATTTTTTGAATCGTGCTACCCTCGTTTAACTTTACCATACGCCCTTGCTCAATACGCCCAAATGCTTTGAGCACCGCTTTTTTAAGCAACACCGCATCTACCGGTTTTACAATATAGTCAACCGCATTGGCACGAATAGCATCTATGGCAAATACATTATGGCTAGTAATAAAAATGAGTTGAATGTTTTCGGTATTTAAACTGTCCAGCACTTCTATACTTTTTCCGTTGGCCAGTTCAATATCCATAAACGCAATTTGCGGACTGTGCTGCAAAAGCAGTTTTTTTATCTCGGTAACCGAATCGGTAGAAGCCGCAATAGTTATTTCGGGAAAGTATTTGTGCAGATAATCGCGCAGCACTTCTGCATCTACCGGATTGTCTTCCACTATAATGGCGGTGTAAGTCATTCCTTTCTTTCGCTACGCTTTTGGTAAAGAAAAACAAAAAACCGTTTTACCA
>CAIYOV010000145.1 GCA_903927935.1 uncultured Bacteroidota bacterium
ACACCAAAACGCACAGCAGAGACCCCGGAACCGGAAACTCTTCTATTGCATAATTTGCTTGTTGCTAACAGTCCGTTACACTTCCACCACCACCGTAAGCGGCACGTTTTCTACAATAACTATGGTTTGGGTTTTAAACGGAGTGCCACCGGTGTGTTCAGGGTCAACAAAAATATTCAGTGTAGCATCGCCTACTACTTTGGTGTTGAACACTACGGTGCCGTTAGCAGGGGTCACTATAGTTTTGCCGCTTGCCTCTACTAATTTTACAGCATACCCTTCTACCGGATTGTCGGTGCCGGTGTGTTTAAGATGAACGGTTACAACTGTTTCGTTGCCTATGGTTATATATTGCACACCCCACCAGCGGCAATCGGCACGCATGCTTTCGGCTTCTTCTTCATTATAATGTGCTTCGGCTTCGTCATATATCTTCCTGATTACTTTATCGGTTTCGGGCACCAGG
The DNA here is from genome assembly GCA_903927935.1 of uncultured Bacteroidota bacterium. Classification (GTDB taxonomy): domain Bacteria; phylum Bacteroidota; class Bacteroidia; order Chitinophagales; family LD1; genus Bog-950. The sequence goes on from CAIYOV010000145.1 coordinate 467, forward strand.
GCATCTACGGCTTCCTGAGCGGCATCGAGCACCTGCGAGGCATTGCTGTGCTCGGTAAATTTTGCTTTAAAAGTAAGCAGCAGGGCGGCTACTTCGGCAGCCGTTGGGTTGCTCATTGGGGCACCGCCATGTGCCACTATCTGTGCTTCGCCTTCGGCAATATCTTTGGCTACCTGCTCTAAATCGGCATCGGCATCCATATCGGGCAGCGGTGAGCCGGTTTCGGTATTTAATTTAAAAAGTGCGCGCACGGCTTTAGGGTAAACATCGCGTTCCACCGCCAGGTTTAATACCTGCAGATAATGCGAACAGAACTTGCGCAGCGGAGCAGCCGCTTCATTTTTTTTGGCGGTGGCTATAATACTTTCGGTAGCGGTAAAACTAACCAGGTTTAGGGCAGCCACCAGTTGTGGTTGAATACTATCTAAGCGCGAAGTGGTGCCTGGCGTTAAGATATTGCCTGCTGGCGGCAGACCGTCCTTTTTTTCTTTAGCTGTGGTAAGCACTTGCAAACGTTTAGGGTTGCTGTTGGGAATGTAGCGGGTTATAACTGCCATAGTTTTAAGATTTAATGGTTATTGATGTTTTTTGTGTTAAAAGAATGTTTTTATTTAATTTTTATCGATTTTAAATACTTCGCAGCACGTTCAAGCTAAGACGGGAACCCACTGCGAACCTTCGCAGCACCCTCAAGCCAAAGCGGGAACCTACTGCGAACCTTAGCGGCACCTTCAAGCTAAAGCGGGAACATACTGCGAACCTTCGCAGCACCCTCAAGCTAAGGCGGGAACCCACTGCGAACCTTCGCGGCACCTTCAAGCTAAAGCGGGAACATACTGCGAACCTTCGCGGCTAGTATTCTGTCGAACTTATATCTGCTGTGTGGTCAAAGAACGCTCTCTTGCCTTACTGAAAGCAAAGATATAGTGCAAGCGAAAAAGATTTCGGCAAATAAGGGAACCACCGGTAAAAGCAAGTGAACGGTACTCGGCAATCAGCGAATGGCAGAACGGAAACGGTCTATTTGGGCTAAAACTGCCTTGAGCCGCCCGCGCGAAATGGGGAGCTTTTGCTGGTTTGTCATGATTAAATGATGTCCGTCTTTTTTACAATGCCTGCATACATACATCAGGTTTACAATCCAGCTTTTATGAATGCGCGCAAAAAACTTAGGCGGCAAACATTTTTCAATTGTCCCCAGGCATTTCGAAATAACTACCTCTTTCTGATGAATGCTTTGGGGCAACGTATGAATCGTGACATAAATATCAGATGCTTGAATGCTTACGATATCTTCATTAATAAAATAGTAATCGTTGTCTGAATCGTGTAAAGTCAGGCACTTGGTGGTAGGGTTGGCAGTGTTATGTTGCGCTTTGCTTTTCACGAGAAATCAACATAGTGCACCGAAAAATAAAAAAAATAAACCGAATTGCCCTTCAGGGCAGGGCACAGTATTTTATGTTGTATTGGGTTGGGGGTTTAGCCATTTGTATTGGCTTGAAGTCCCCTTCAGGGGATTTAGGGGTTTATCTCAACAACGTAACACTACCCTTTAACCTCCGGTTCTCACCATCAATAAAAGTAACCGTTGCTACAAACGTATAAACCCCCGCATAAGCGCTCTTGCTCTGGTAAGTTCCATCCCAACCCTCATTCAGATTATTCGATTCAAAAACCTTTTCGCCCCAGCGGTTAAACACCATTACATTAAAATAAACCGCACCGGCAGCACTCACTAACCACTTATCGTTTTGTCCGTCACCGTTAGGGGTAAAGGCATTGGGCACAAACACCTGCTTATCCGCAATTACGTTGACCAGCACCGTGGCGGTGGCACTGCAACCGTTGGCATCGGTAGCAGTAACATGATACTCGGTAGTTCTAACCCCCGAAAACACAGGGCTTGCACAATCACTGCAACTAAGATATTGTGAAGGGCTCCATTGGTAAGTGTAGTTATTGCCTGTTGGCTGCGCCAAAACAACTTCGGTAGAAAAACGCACACCGTCAAACACCAGCGATTGTAAAATAACCGCTGCCGGTTCGGTAATACTGAACGATGAATCAGCCGTGCAATTATTGGCATCCGAAACAGTTACCAGATAAGTTACCGCACCAATATTAGCAAGCGAACTACCGGTGTTGCCATTGTTCCACACAAACTGATAAGGTGTGCTTCCCCCATTTGCCGAAACATCTATACTGCCATCAGCAGCACCAAAGCAACTCACATTATTTACACTGTTAACCGAAAGATTAAAAGGCGTAGCCGCTACTATGCTATAAGAAGAAGTATCGAAACACTGGTTGGCATCATACACAGTTACTGCATAACTACCGGCAGAAAGATTTGAAATGCCGGCTGTAGATTGGGCGGTATTCCATACATAATTATAAGCCGGTGTTCCGCTGCTTGTGCTCACGGTTATGTTACCGTCATTAAAACCAAAACAACTTTCGTTTTTTAAAGAAACTAAAGAAAGAACCGGATTCGGGTTTACTGCTACCGCAATACTGTTGCTGACATACTCACAGCCATTTGCATCCAAAGCACCCATCGAAAATGTTCCTGATTGAGAAACCGTGATGCTGTTCGAAGTGCTGCTGTTGTTCCATAAATAATTAGTATAAACAGAATCGGCAGTAAGCGTAACCGAATTTCCTGCACAAAATGAGATTGCCCCCGATGCACTGATAGTAGTAGCCGCAACCGGATAGAGCGTTACAATAACAGTATCACTATTCGAACAGCCGTTATTTGATTCGGTCACGATATATTGAGTAACAACCGGATTGGCGGTAATGTTATGTGCCGAATAAACAGGGTCAGAAATATTTGCTGCCGATAAGTTAAGCGATGGCGACCATTGATAAATATGCCCTGCGGTATTTGCCCCACCTAACTGAACAGAGCCACCGGAACAAACCGTAACATCCGCTCCCGCATCAGCAATTACATTCGCATTTACAGTAACCGAATGAACAACCTGCGGAGTGGTGCATCCGTTATCTATCACATCAAGAGTAACATTCATAGTGCCGGCACTACTCCACGAAACCTGATAAGGTCCCTGCCCGCTTCCGCTTATAATAGTTGCTCCGTTAAAATTCCAACTGTAAGAAGCACCGGCATTTGAACCACCCGTATAGGTAACCGCCACCGGTTGCCCCGCACAAACCGCAACCGGATTTACAGTGAACGATTGTGCCGCTGGAGTATTAACCGTAACAACAATTGTATCGCTGCTCACACAGCTACCGGTGTTTACCCGCGCCCAGTAAGTTCCGGTTGATGAAACTGTATAAGTGGCATTGGTAGAATTATCCTGCCATAAATAAGAAGTCGCTCCGGCAGTGGTAGCATTAAGCAACACATTATTTCCATTGCAAATAGTCGTATCGTTTCCAAGATTCAGCGAACCGGTAGCACCCACAGTAACAACTATCGTATCGCTTAACGTGCATCCTCCCGTTACAACATGTGCCCAATAAGTTCCCGTTGAAGAAACAGTATAAGTAGCATTGGTAGAATTATCCTGCCATAAATAAGAAGTTGCTCCGGTGGTAGTGGCATTCAATAACACAGTGTTTCCGCTGCATATAGTAGTGTCGTTTCCAAGATTGAGTGAAGCGTTAGTGCCGCTGCTTACTATGACTGTATCGCGCAAGGTGCAACCTCCCGCTGTTACCTGCGCCCAGTAAGTTCCCGGGTTGGTAACTGTATAGGTAGGGTTAGTAGAACCATCCTGCCATAGATAAGCGGTTGCACCCGCAGTTGTTGCATCAATGGTATAACTACTGCCACCGCAAAGTGAAGTATCCGGCCCAAGATTGAGTGAACAGAGAAAAGTAAAATTATCGGTATGCGCCCAATCACCTAAACCACCGGCAGTCATTGTGCAGGTAATGTATTGTCCGTTGTTAGGAGCAGTAAAAGTAAAGGTGCGCGGTGTCCAAACACCCAGAGTTGGAGCTGCCGGTGCCGTATAAATGGCTGTTCCGAAAGAAGTGTTTGAAGTAGATAACCCTATTTGGAAAGGATAGGGTGTATATCCGTTGGCACCACGGTCATAAAAACGGATGGTGTAACTGTTTCCCGGAACAAGCGGAGCAGAAAGCTGCATGGCAATCATATCGGTACCCGAACCGGTAAAGGCAACATACCAGTTTCCGCTTTGAGCTAATCCGGAGTAAGTTGCTGAGGTAATAATATCCATATCGCCATAACTGCCAAACGCAGTGGTGTTTGGCATCATGCTGTTAAAGGCAGCATTAGTTAAGTTAATCTGGTCGGTTCCTCCTGCCGTATTGTTTTCAAAATCGCCATTTAAAAAACTCTGGGCCTGAATGCCGAAAGCAAGGAGAGAGAGCGTAAATGCAACGGCAAGTTTCTTCATAGCAGCATAATCAGTTTCATTATCAAGACGCAAATAAAACTAATAAAGAGGTATGGGGCAATGATTTTGACCCCTGCCTGCAGGTTATAACCAACATGTTAGTCTCTCTACATTTTAGAAAAATTTCTTTTTCAAAAAACGATTCCTATTTTTCGGATGTCAATCTTCAGCGACACCCATTTTATAACTAAAAAATCACGCTTATGAAAGTATTGCTACGCTATTTGCTTTATGTCATCATTTTGGCCGTTGTGCTGGTGTTAGGTTTCATTGCCTTCATTCAAATCCGCGGAATTCCCAAGTATGAAGTAGACAAAATTGATTACCCGCAGGTGCAGTCAGATTCTGATTTGGTTGCCAACGGAATGAAGATTGCTTCGGTGCAATGTATTGTTTGCCACCGTGGCAGTGACGGTAAATTATCGGGAAGATTGTTACAGGAACTTCCTCCCGATTTCGGAGAAATACATTCTGCCAACATTACCCAAAGCAAAGAACATGGTATAGGTAACTGGAAAGATTCCGAGATTGCTTTTTTACTTCGCACAGGTGTAAAACCCGATGGACAATATCTTCCGGTTTACATGCCTAAGTTCCCGCACATGAGCGAGTATGATTTAAAAAGCATCATCGCATTTTTACATTCCGATATTGCATATGTGCAGGCTTCTGAAATTCCGAAAGTGCCAAGCAAGCCCTCCTTCCTCACCAAGTTTCTATGTTTCGTGGCATTCAAAAAAATCCCTTATCCCGCTGCGCCTATCGCTCATCCCGATACGACTGACTTAGTTGGCTTTGGCCACTATTTAGTAACCGGTCGTTATGATTGTTACCCTTGTCATTCAGCCGATTTCAAAACGCTGAACATGGAATTTCCCGAAAAAACTCCGGGCTTTTTAGGTGGTGGAAATAAAATGGTAACACTGGATGGTAAAGAGCGTTTTACCGCCAACATTACACTGGATGAAGAAACAGGAATTGGCAGATGGACCGAAGAGGACTTTGCAAATGCCATGTTGCATTCGAAAAACAAAGACGGAAAAACTTTACGCGAACCAATGTTGCCTTTTAACGGCATGACGGATACTGAAGTGAAATCTATCTGGACATACCTGCAAACAGTTCCGAAAATTAAAAATGTAGTAGACCGGAAATGGGATCAGG
>CAIYOV010000146.1 GCA_903927935.1 uncultured Bacteroidota bacterium
TATTGGCAACCGGGTTGCCGTTAGCTAAACGAACCACCGCCTGATAATTGAACAGAGCAGGGGTTTGTGCCATAGCTGCCAAAGTCAGGATGGCGAACATGGCTAAAGTGAGTAATCTCTTTTTCATGTATTTAAGTTTATTGGTTTTAAATAATATTTAATCTAAGGTCGAAAGTAAACCACAGGTAAGGCGCCTTCTGTGAGTACAAGTACTCATATTAACTATTTATGACAACAATCATAGCGCTGCATTACAAAACAGATCTGCCATTTTAAGGCTGTTTTTAATCCCCGCCTGCCCACGTTACAGGTTGTCAAGCAATAGAATAAATGAGTATTTCTACTTATGTGGCAATTAGATAAATGAGTACTTCTACCCAAGGCACTCAAACAAAAGACCTCTAAATTTGCAAATTGAGCGGCAGCTAACGCAAAATAAAATTACCGCAGGTATTTTGTGGGTTTAGCTGCGCTGTAATATTTCTAAAACAAAATTGCTGCACCGGTTTAAATAAGCACTTATGAAATTTACTCTTGAAAGGAAAATACTGATTGGCTTTATTTTTTCGGCATTGCTGTTGGTACTGGTGTATGCGCTGTTTACCCGCAACAAAGATCGCTTTATTGAGAGCACCGAATTGATCAATCACACACATGAAGTGGTGGTTGAACTGCACGCAATATTGGTAGAAGTAACAGAGGCTGAAACGAGCGAAAGAGGATATATTCTTACAGGCGGCAACGAATATCTGGAGCCATTTAAGAGTGCCAGATCAAACATGATTAAGCACCTTGCGGAGGCTAAATTCCTTACAAGAGACAACCCGGCCCAACAGGAAAACCTCGGGCATTTGGGAACAGGTTTGGATACGCTTGTTAATTATTACGAAAGTTGTATTGAATTAAGAAGAACACAAGGGTTTTTGCCTGCACAGAAAATTATCTCGGCCGGTTTTGGTCGAATAACCATGCAGGATATGGTGCATCATGTTGAGGCATCGATAGCTATTGAAGATAAATTGCTGAAAGTAAGGCAGGAAATAAGCATTGATGAGTCGCAAAGCTTTGCACGCACTTTTTTTGTTATACTCATGATTATTGCAGCGATAATGCTGTTTTTGTATATAGTTATACGCAACAACCTCATTTCTATTAAAAAGGCTGAGGAGGATGCAGCCGATAAGTACTGGCACCTGAACGAAATAGGAACCCTTGCCATAGCTATGCAGGGCAATAGGCAGATTTCAGAAGTGGCGCAGGTTATTATTGACCACATGGCCAGATGCCTGAATGCTCAGATAGGAGCTATTTATATAGTAGAGGCTAAGAATATGCAGCTGACCTTTTTGGCCGGTTATGCCGTTGATAAAATAAAGCGCGAAAGCCCGATAATAACATTGGGTGAAGGCCTGGTGGGGCAGTGTGCGCTCGGGCGTAAAACTATTGCCATTAGCCAGATACCTGAAAATTACTTTGTTATAGATACCGGTATAGGTGCAGTAAAGCCCCAAAACATTATTGCTGTGCCGCTGGTTCACGAAAATGTACTGGTGGGGGTTATTGAACTGGGTACCATCACTGCTTTTACCGACCTGCATAAATTGTATCTGGAAAGTATATTAAACCCTGTTTCGATTGGACTGGCTGCCGGACTGGCCCGTGAGGAAATGAAAAAACTGCTCGAAGAAACTCAACGCCAGGCCGAAGAGCTTGAAGCACAGCAGGAGGAACTTCGCCAAAGCAATGATAACCTGCATGCTAAAACATTTTTGCTGGAACAGTCAGAATCCAACCTCAAAGCCCAGCAGGAAGAACTCAAGCTGAGCAATCAGGAACTGGAAGAAAACACCAACCAGCTGGAAGAGCAGATGGAAAGGCTCGAAGTTACCCAGATGGAGCTCGAAACCAAAACACGCGACCTGGAGGTAACCGGCAAATATAAATCAGAGTTCCTCTCCAACATGTCGCACGAGCTGCGCACTCCGTTGAACAGTATTCTCATTCTGGCACAGTTGCTCAGCGAAAACAAAAACAAGAACCTGGATGAAAAGCAAACACAGTTTGCCAAAAACATTTGCAGTTCGGGCAACGACTTGCTGAGCCTGATTAACGAAATACTCGATTTGGCTAAAGTTGAAGCAGGCAAGGTAGAAATAGAGCCGGCTCAAATTGTGTTTAACGATGTGGTGACCGACATCCATAACATGTTCGACATAGTGGCTAAAGAAAAAGACATTAACTTTAAAATTGAGTTTGGCAAAAGCAAAACCGCGCAGGATGTGTTTGTAAGCGACAAACAGCGGGTAGAACAGGTGCTGCGCAACCTGCTGTCGAATGCCTTTAAATTTACCGAAAGTAAAGGCTCGGTAACCCTGCATATTGAGCAGCACGTAAACCGCAAAAGCCTCAACAACCCTAAGCTTAAAAATGCCGAGCAGATTATTGCTTTTTCGGTTATCGACAATGGTATAGGCATACCATTTAATAAACAGAATATTGTATTCGAAGCATTTCAGCAGGCTGATGGTTCTACTAAGCGTAAATACGGAGGCACCGGTCTGGGGCTTTCTATCAGCCGAGAACTGGCCGCTACATTGGGTGGCGAACTACAGTTAGAGAGCAAGGAAGGAGAAGGCAGCACCTTTACTTTTTATCTGCCGTTAACTTACGATTCATCGAACGACCTGACTACTGTAGCTACTGCCTTGTTAAGCAAAGAAAAACTGCGTGTGCAGGAAATTAAACCGGTTAAACAGGCCGTTCACAACGCACATGCCGATGAAGATGTTTTTGATGACCGCAATACGCTTAACGCCAACGATAAGATAGTGCTGATAATTGAAGACGACTTGGTGTTTTCAAAAATACTGCTCGATTTTGTGCGCGAAAGAAATTACAAAGGTATAGTAGCCGCACAGGGAAATGCCGGTTTAAGTTTTGCCCGTTTCTACCGGCCCGATGCCATCCTGCTCGATATGGGTCTTCCGCTCATGAACGGTGATGAAATTCTGAAATTATTAAAAAGTTCACCCGACCTGCGCCATATTCCGGTGCAGATTATAACAGGAGGCGACCATAAAAAGGTTAGTCTGGAATTAGGGGCCTTCAGCTTTTTGGCCAAGCCGGTACAGCAAATCGATTTGCAGCGCGCTTTCGATAACATTGAGGGGTTCATGACCAAAAAAGTAAAACGCCTGCTGATTATAGAAGATAACGACTTGCAGATAGTAGCCATAAAAGAACTGATTGGCAACAGCGATGTGAAAACCTATTCGGCCACCTCGGGCAACGAAGCGCTTGAGATGCTGCAGAAGGACCGTTACGATTGTATAGTGGTTGACTTAGGTCTGCCCGATATGCTGGGATACGAACTGCTCGAAACAATTAAGGCCAACCCGTTGCTGAAAACTATTCCTGTTATTGTTTATACAGGCCGCGACCTGGATAAAAGCGAAGCTAACCGGCTGGCTAAACTTGCCGACACAGTGGTTTTAAAAACAGCCAACTCGCATGAGCGCCTGCTCGATGAAACAACCCTGTTTCTGCACCGCGTAGAGTTGAACCTGCCCCAAACAAAACAGTCTATAATTCGCAAGCTGCATAAAACCGATGAAATGCTGAAAAACAAAAAAGTGTTGCTGGTTGATGATGATATCCGCAATGTTTTTTCGCTCAGCAGCGCACTGGAGGCTGATGGCATACCTTGTATAACAGCCGAAAACGGCAAGGCAGCTCTCAAAATTTTACAGGAAAACCCCGATATTGATATCGTGCTGATGGATGTGATGATGCCTGAAATGAACGGCTATGAAGCTACCAGAGAAATTAGAAAAATGCCGAACTACGAAAAACTGCCTGTTATTGCCATTACCGCCAAAGCCATGAAAGGCGACCGCGAAAAATGTCTGGCAGCCGGCATGTCAGACTTTATTACTAAACCGGTAAATGTGGAGCAGTTAATCTCGCTTATGCGTGTATGGCTATACAAGTAAATAATAATACAGCCCTGCAGCTAGCTGCAGGAAATGCGGCAAACATATGCCTGAGCGGGCGGTGCTTTATAATTCATTTAAAACCGAACAGATAAATCATGCCGCAACGCATCTCCTCAGCAGTGCTTACCGACTTTTGGAAGAGCATCCATAAGGCCCACGGTTTTGATTTCAGCGATTACTCTGAAGACTCTATCAAGCGCAGAGTTACTCATTTCATGATCGGCAAAAAAATTCCCGACCTGGAACATCTGGAAGCAAAACTGTTAGCCAGCGAACCGCTGTTCGAAGAGTTCGTACAGGAAATGTCGGTAACTGTTACTGAAATGTTTCGCGATCAAATTTTTTTCAAAGCTCTACGCGAAAAAGTAATACCGCGCCTGGCCACTTATCCGTTTATTAAAATATGGCTGGCCGGCTGTGCCACCGGTGAAGAAGCTTACTCTATAGCCATACTGCTGCACGAAGCAGGGTTAAGTAACCGCTCTCTTATTTATGCCACCGACATTAATCAACGCTCGCTGCAAATTGCCAAAGAAGGAGTGTATTCGAAAGAAAAAATGGATGCGGCTACGCACCACTACACCAGCAGCGGTGGTGCCGGTAATTTTGAGCAGTATTGCCAGTCAAAATACAACTCGGCAATATTTAATAAAAGCCTTAAACAGAACATTGTTTTTTCGCCTCATAACCTGGCGGTAGACGGGTCGTTTAACGAGTTTCAACTCATACTTTGCCGCAACGTGCTTATTTATTTTAAACAGAACCTTCAGAACAAAGTGATTAATCTGTTTTACGACAGCTTATGCCACTTTGGTTTTTTGGCACTAGGCAATAAAGAGACCCTTCTTTTTTGCGACCGCAATAAATTTTTTGAAGAGGTAGACCGCAAAGAAAAAATTTACTTAAAAACAAGATAATGTCATGAAACAAAAAAAAGGAAACATTCTTTTGGTTGAAAGTATGGCCAACAGCCTGCACGAGTTGAAACAAAAATTAAGTAATAAAGATCTGATATTTTCTACGGTTTATAGCTGCGAAGATGCCCTGCGGCCCGCGTTGAGCCAACAATTTGACCTGATAGTAATTGATGACCAGCCCGGTAAATTAAACGGTGTTGAAATAGCTCAAATACTAAAAAGCAACAACCGCACTAAAGACCTTCCGGTGCTGTTGGTTTTTAATAACAAAAACGAAAAGTTAAACAGGCTCAACGGTATGAGTGAGGAGGGGATCGGTTTTATCTATAGGCCATTTAATGACGATATTACCAAAATAAAGATTGACGCGCTGATACGCATTCAACTGCTTAAAAGAGAACTGGAGGAGAAAAATGAAGCTATTAAAAGACAGAATTTTATCATCAATAATGTCGACTGTCTTATTTGTGTGCTCGATTCCCCCACGCTGAAATTCGAAGAAGTGAATGATGCCGTTTTGCCTATTCTGGGTTATACGCAGGAGGAAATATGCGGAACATCGCTGGCCTTGCATTTAAGCAGCGAGGACAGAATACTGATTCAAAAAGATAATCTGCAGGATGGGAGTAGTTTCTCGTTCGAAGCAGGCATCTATACAAAAACGCGCACCATCAAATGGTTAAAATGGAAGATCAGCATTAAAGCCGGAAAGTGGTATGCCAATGCAACTGATGTTACTAATGTAAGAGAGGTAGAAGACATACGAAACTATCTGAGCACAGTAGTTCGGCAATCAAATGATGCCATTTACCTGCACGATGAACAGGGTAAAATAATTTCGTGGAATGCCGAAGCCCGCGAAATTTACGGCTACACCGAATCAGAAGCTTTGAAGATGAAAGTATCGAATATTATTCCGCTCCACCTGCACAGCGAAACCAATGATATTATTGATCAATTAATTGCCGGCAATAAGGTGCCTGCCAGAGAAACTAAACGGATTAATAAACAGGGCCGCATCATCGATATTCTTTTTTCGGCCTCGTTAGTAATCGATTCAAACGGCAAACTAAAATCAATTGCCATTACCGAAAGAGACATTACGCAAAAGAAAATTGCAGCCGAGCAGATTCAGTTGCTCCACCAAAATTTAGAGAATAACATTCAGCACCTGAAAACCGCCAACGATGAATTGGAGGCGTTTTCTCATTCCGTTTCGCACGATTTGCGTTCGCCCCTGCGTTCAATTATCGGCTTCGTAAAAATGATTAATAAAGATTTCGGCAGCAAATTTGAACCCGAATTAAAAGAGCTTTTTGGCTTTATAGAAAACAGCAGTAAACGGATGAACCACATTATTGACGACCTGCTCACCCTTGCCAAATTTGGCAAGGAAAATTTAAAACTAGGCCCGGTTAATATGGATAATCTGGTAGCAAAGGTTTGTGATTCGCTGATGCATTCTAACCCACATAATGCAAAAATAGTAGTAGATAAACTGCCGGTGTTGCAGGCCGATGGCTCCATGCTGGAACAAGTGTTGGTTAATTTGCTTTCGAACGCCATTAAGTATTCCTCTAAAAAAGAAAACCCGCAGATTCAGGTGGGCTGTAAAACTACCGATGAAGGTCAGGTTATTTTTGTAAAAGATAATGGGACCGGTTTCAATATGAACTACAGCAGCCGGCTCTTCGGAGCCTTTCAGCGTTTGCATAGTGCCCACGAATTTGAAGGAACCGGGGTAGGACTGACCATTGTAAAACGCATTATTGATAGACACGGTGGCCGAATTTGGGTAGATGCGGTGGTAGACGAAGGTGCCGTTTTCTATTTTACGTTGCCCGGACTGGAAAACAGGATCGATACCGGAATGCCTTTAGCGGCTTAAATAAAAAGGGTTGTTTGGTTACCGGTTATCAGGGAAATATTTGCTGATAATATCTTCCGTTATTTCGTTGGTTAGAAACTTTTCGACATAGCCGCGAACGTACTTGTTTTCGTCAGCTTTAATACGGTCGTCAGGGTTCTGCGAAGAGGTAAGCATCATCACCACTATACGCGCTGTAGCCTGCTCATCTAATTTTGCAAACTCCTCCAGAAATTGCCAGCCATTCATGCCCGGCATATTAATATCCAGAAAAATAATATCGGGAATGTCGTTGCCCCTTTCAATTGCTGTGCGGAGGATAGCAATTGCCTTTTCTGCTCTTTCTGCCACCACTATTTTTTCGGTACACTTCATACCAATAAGGGTGTTCTGATGAAAAAAAATAGCATCAGCATCATCATCTACCAGTAAAATACAACTCAGTTTTTTTTCATGCAAAATCTGTGTTTATAGTAAAGTAAAATTTGCTGAATTTGCCGGGTTCCGAATCAACCCATATAACTCCTTGGTGCATTTCGGCTATTTTTTTGCATTGCGCCAGCCCCAGGCCGGTGCCTGCGTATTCATCGCGCGAATTTAAGCACTGAAACAGGTTGAATATTTTTTTATGCTGCAGCGGGTCAATACCAATGCCGTTATCGTTCACTTCGAACAGCCAGGTTTTACCGGTTTTATTTGCCGATATATGAATTTCCGGTATCAGCCATATTTTGCGGAATTTTATAGCGTTTTCAATCAGGTTCCTGAAAAGCAATTTAAGTTCATCGCGGTGAGCTTTTATTACGGGCAAAGGGTCGCTGGTTATAATTGCGCGGCTAAGTAAAATATCGGTATCTAATTCAAATAATACATCGTTTAACAGTACCTGGCAATCAACTTTCTTTAATTCTTTAACCTGATGTAAACGGGCATAAAGCAGTAAATCTTTTATCAGCTCGTTCATTCGATCGGTTGAGCGGGCAATAGAAGTAATATATTTCAGGGCATCGCCCTTTAAACCGGGCATATGGTTGTTTCAATAGGAAACTCGGTGCCATCCTTATGCATACCAATCATTTCTTTTTTTGAACCGGCTACCATTTTAGGATATGCATTGCTTTTTCTGTAAAAGGCCCTCGATGCTCTGGGCGTTTTGCGTAAACGCACGGGCTGCAGGTTTTCTACCGGTTGACCGATTAAGTCGCCTATTGAATATCCAAAAAGTGTTTCGGTTTTATTACTCACCAATTGTATAATACCCTGGTCGTTCGATATAACCATGGCAATGGGAGAATTGTATAGAAACTCTTTCAACTTTATTTCTGTGTCACTGAGTTGCTCATCCAGTTTTTTTATTGGTGTAATATCGGTTACCTGTGCAATAAATCCTTTTACCTCGCCATCGGCAATGTGAGGTATATAGCTGGTATAGGAATTTCGTATTTCGCCCGAAGGGGTTGTATATACCCGCTCGAAATGCTGGGGTGTTCCCTGTAGTACTGCAATAATGTATGGGGCATTAAGTTTATAAATAGGACCAAGCAGTTCTTTAACGGTAATTTTATTTACCATCTCTTCGCGGCTTCTGCCAAGCCAATTGAGATAAGCACTATTAGCAAACCGGCATACCTCGTTGTTATCCCAATACCCAAGCAATGAATGCACATTGTCGGCCACTAATAAACTGAAATTGTTCAGTTGCGCCTGGCTATAGTTGTCATTATTTCTCATAGGCATTTTCTCTTGCTATTACTTTCCGGGAAATTAGATAATAACATCAGGGTGAATAAA
>CAIYOV010000147.1 GCA_903927935.1 uncultured Bacteroidota bacterium
CATTAACACAGACACCAAAATAATTTCCAAGACCGGAATGTGTTTCCCAAAGAGTTTTAGCATTAGAGGCCGGCAACCGTTTAATTTCCTGAATCCATTCATCAGGAAAAGGAACAACATCTGTTTTTAAAATCTTAAAACTCCATTTTCCGGAAGCTAACTGAAATTGACAATAAGCAATATCAAGCCCGTCCAGCGAACTGCCACTCATTAAACCAATTACGCGATAGCTATCCATTATTTAGTGTGCCAGCCAACAATTAAATCGGCAACAGCAGAAATTTCTGCTGGGCTCAATTTGCCTTGCCAGGCCGGCATATGCCCTTTACCGAAAGTAATGCTGTTTAAAAGTTGACTTTTATTAAGTGCAATAGTTTGCAGGTTTGGAGTTCGACTATCTTTAACTCCCTGAGCACCATGACAGCGGGCACAGTCACTCGCAAATATTTTTGCTCCGTCAATAACTTTTGCAGCTGTTGGGGACGATTTTTTTGAACAGGATGCAATCGAAAAAACGATTACAGCAAAGGCGAATATTATTTTCTTCATATAAATTGTTTGGTTGCTAAGCTAAGAAGAGAACGAAAAAGAAAAAATTCCCGGTGTATCAAATCTCTTTCAGCAAAGTTCTGAAAGCGTGAAACTTTCCCGGAAATAAATCCAGACTTTCTTTTTGCAGGCGCACTGCATGATGCTCTTTATAGTCGAAGTAGTTTGCTATTTCATTGGCAAAATATTGAAATGCATATGTGATACCATCAGTGGTGTTTTCTTCCAGAACACGATACATTTTACAATCAAAAAAACACTTTGTTTCCATTACGCGCGGAATGTGTTCTTCTTTCATCCACCTCAGCCAAAGGTCGTGAACATCTAAATCAATTTTTACAGTTACGTTATAAATTATCATAGTAGTTTATTCTGAAAGATTATCGCCTCTCAATAATCTGTATTTTTTTCTCGCCTCAATTACCAGCAATGAAGAATTATAATCGGTGATGATGGATTTGTAAAGTTCCATCGCCTTATTTTTGTCGTTCAAATGCTCTTCATAAATTTTTGCCAAAAGGAAAGTTGCATCATCACCCTTCAAATCTTCTTTATAATTTTTGATGATGTCTTCTAGCAGAGGAACAGCTTTTTCAAATTCCTTTTTCCTCACAAACATCTGTGCTTTCAAAAATTCAATATCATCGAACAAAGCGTGGCCGGGAAATAAATAAGTAATAGTGTCAAGTGTTCCGCGCGCCTGTTCATCTTTGTTCTGATACATCAACAGTTCTGCATTGGCAAACATTTGCATAGGAGTTTCAACCGTATCGAGCCCTAGATTATCAATAATAAAAACCGAAAGATTGATGGCATCATTCGAAATTAATTCAGAGGTTGAGCTCTTCAACGCTTCTAATTGCGTTTGCGCCCAATCAAAATCGCCTTTGTAGTAAGCAAGTTTTGCATTGCGGAATCTTGCCTCCTCACCAAGCGGAGAATCCTTTTCGTCTTTATCAACTTGCGAATACAGCAGCGTGCTTTCCCAAACATCTCCGTCAATCAGATAAAAATCGCCAAGCGAAAGTTTGGTTTGGTTTTTCAATTGAAAATTCACACCGGGCATGGCAATAACTTCATTGCACAAATCAATCGCGCTTTTTAAATCGTGCAGATAAAATCCTTCAAGGTCAGCAAGTTCTTTCATGCTTTGTGCGGTACGGAATCCTCTTTCGTTTTCATTGATAAAAACGAGATAGTCATTCTTCAAACCCTCCAAATCTGCCTGCGTGTAATTGATGTTTTTCGAAACTTTTTCTCTGCGGCAATTCAGCAATTCTGTTCTGGCCGAAAAATAAAGCGAGTTGTCTTTCCCCTTGTTCACTACATATTCGAAACCGGAAATAGCATTAGTGTAATCTCCCTCTGTTTGCGCCATGCGCGCAATGTTGAGCACACGAAAACCATTTTCGCTTTTGCGTTTGTCAAGAGCTTTCATTTGCACCAGCGCGCCTTCAAAATCTTTATTCTGAATATATATCCAGGTAAGCAGATCAATGTAATCTTCGTTGGCAGAGTTCTTCTGCACTTTAGCATACAACTGTGTTTCCAGTTCATCCAGTAACTTCAATTCATCACGCGAGGTCTGCACGGTGTTTTTAACCAGCTGCATATTTTGCGGGTTGACTTCCAGATTCAGTAAATAAAATTTTACAGCATTTGCAATATCAGCTTTGTTGAGGTAAGCCTGCGCCAGTTCAAAACTGAAATACGATTCGTTGTGCGATATTTTTCCGCCCCGGTCGTAAACGGTAATCACATAATCATAGAGGTGATACGTTTCAAATGCATTTGCCAGCGCGCGAATCGAAACTTCGTTGGGCTTCAATTCTTTCATCGCTTTATCAAACTGCTCTTTTGCTTTTTCTGCATTCGGAATTTGCGAATACATATAACCAAGGTCAATTAAATATTGCGGAGCATTATCGTTTTTCTTGATTTCCTTCTTCACCACTTTTTCCAAGTCGTCAAACTTTTTAAGCGTAAGCAGACACTTATAAAGCGGCAAATAAAATTTGAGGTCGTAATTGTTTTTCTCCCACAGGCTCTGATACAACTCGCTGGCTTTGTCAAACTCTCCGTTTTGCAGATAGCTTCCTGCAAGCGTTTCATCTCTGCCGGGCTGCGCAAAGGCAAAAGTTAAAAGTGAAAAGCTAAAAGCGAAATACAGAAACAGTTTTTTCATAACGCAATGAAGATAGAAATGCCGGTGAAGTTATTTCAAAAGTTTAACGCTTATTAAACTTCCTGCCACCGCTCCGCTGCAATTTGCCAGCGCATCAAAAATATCGAAGTGCCGGTCGGCAGTAAAAAGCTCCTGCATTATTTCTACAGCAAAACCATAAACAGAAGTGATGATTAAAATTTTAAGAAATGTGTTTTGGTGAAGTGCCGAAACAGAAACCTGCTTTCTCCACCCGTAAAACATCAGCCCGGCAAGAATTACATAGAAGGTAAAATGAACAATCTTATCAAACTCAAAAATAGATACGCTCGGCAAATCGCGCCCAGGTATCAGGCACAGCAACAAAATAAAAGCCGCCCACAGTATGGACGGCCAGTTATATTTTAAAAAAGAATTCAATTTTGTATTTAAGTCCTCCCTTTCGCAGATAATTTAGCAGGGCTTACGCGCCTACGTGTTTCTTGTAGGTCTCCGAATCCATCAAACCATCTAACTGTGCTATATCGCTGAATTCAACTTTAATCATCCAGCCGGTGTTATAGGGGTCGCTGTTTACACCCTCCGGTGCATCGTTCAGGGTTTCATTTTTCGCAACAATTTTTCCGCCAACGGGCATAAATAAATCCGATACTGTTTTCACCGCTTCAACGGTTCCAAACGTGGCATCTTTTTCCAGCGTATCGCCAACGGTTTCAATTTCTACATAAACAATATCGCCCAGTTCTTTCTGTGCAAAATCGGTAATGCCAATGGTGCCTGTGTTACCTTCTACACGAACCCACTCGTGCTCTTTGCTGTATTTTAAGTCTGCCGGAAAATTCATGATTGCTTTTTTATTTTTTTGAATGCGTGAAAATAGAAAAAGTTGGCAATTGACATGGGCAGATGAGTTGATGAAATGATAAACAAATGAAATAAAAAATGCCTTTTTGATTTTACTACCAATACAAGAACTCTCCGCAAGTGCTAGGCAGAATTCTTGAGTTATTCGAGAGGTTATGATAACACGCAAGTGGGAAGCAAAAACTTTGGGTAGGGCTGTGAAAACATCCGAGCAGGAGACGAAAACTTTGCGTTGAATGAGGAAAACACGCAGTCGGTAAGCAAAAACACTGGGATGAGCAGCGGGAACACGCGGATAGGAAACGAAAACACTTCGATGAGCTGCTCTAACACTATGATGGGAGGCGAAAACACTGAGTTGGCTACCTCCAACACTGCGTTTCCTGAAAAAAAGAGTGTTTCCAGAAAAAAACGCCCTTTTTTAACCTTTTCCACCATTCGGGAAGTCTGAACGAGAAGGGGGATTGCTTTATCCTTAGAGCAAAGCCATCCTTTCAAATACTAGCTAATTAGATTTCGGAATTTACTCCGAGCCTATTTGCCTTTAATCAGCCAGCGAGAATCTAAAAGTAATTCCGCCCTTCGTATTCGTAGTTGGGAAACCCGAAGAAATTTTCGGAATCGTTTGTGTCTGGTCAAAAAACAGACGAACATTCAATCGCTTACTGATAATGTAATCAATAGAGGGTTGAATAGTGATGGTTCTCGACCCTGCGGTAATTTGCGGAACGCCCTGATCAATCCGGTGGTTAACCGTTACGTTATCGCGATAGCTGAAATCAAAACGGAAACTCAGGTCGTTATCCAGTCGTATTTTCTTTCCCTTAATTTTTATAGGAAGCTTTAAGCCTTTTATTTTATAACCAGCACCAACCGTCAGCTGTTTCGATTTCAATTCTATCAGCTGAAAGTCCGAGAAGTTCATGGTTTGTGTACGGCTCTGCTTGTAATCTATTTTAGCGGTTACATTGTTTTTAAAAGTCATGTCAATACCAAGCAAAGGCGAAAGCTGTTCATTGATAACAATGCTTGGCATATTATACAGCGGGAAATAATTTCCGTTCAGGCTATCCAAGCCATTAACACCCGTTTTCTTTACAGACTGTGTTTGGTCCAGATTGGTGCTGAAACTATTGATGGTAAGCGTGGAGTTATAGCCGTGTGTAATAGTAAAGTTGGTGAAAATATTCTGTGCCCATTTAAACTTGGTTAAGCCGTTATAAGAAATTCTCCAGTTAGGCATAGGGAATGCCTTGAACGGATTCAACGAAACTTTATTCGGGTCAGCTTTTGAATAAGCAGCTAAGAATGCAGGAATTAAAACATCCTGCGACTTAGGACCATAGCCCTCTGCATAAGCAGTGTTAGGAGTGTGGGTTGAGTCGCTCGGGTTGATGTAATAGCCCGTTCCCAAACGTTTTGAAATAACCTCGCGGTTCTTTTCAAAGGTTCTGTATATCTCTGAGTTGCCGTCTTTTTCAATTTTGTCGAACATGGTTCTTGCCGGCAAATACGAAATGCTGTAAGAGCCCATGTCGGTAGGGTTCAAATGCTGGAAGCTATAAGTGCTGGTTAACGGGTCAAAAACACTTTTGAAAAACTGCGAATGATTTTCGGTTTTGTCGCGGAATAAAGTCAAATCAATTTTAAAATCAGGCCATGGCTCAATAGTAGCAGTTGCATCTAAACGCTGCGAACGGGTTTGAACAAATTTCTGATTCAGCAAAGTGTCTTTAGTTATCCATCCTTTCGAGGCGGCTTCATCTAACCAGCCATCACGGCTGAATTTATCAACCCCCTTAAAGAACCGGTCGCCCATTTGTGCGCCAAACACAAAATCGTATCCTGGTGCACTTCGTAAGTTTTTCTCGGTTACATACTTGTTGCTGCCATTAATCTGGTTACCCAAAATTTGCGAGTAACCGGTAAAGCCCGGAACGGTGGTGCTTTTTGTTTCCTTGTATTCAACCGAAACTTTTTTCAGCGCCAGCAACGGACGAAGAAGAACAGAGATAAGCGGATTGGAAGGCGCCTGCTTGTTTTCAAAATCTTCATGCTTTTGTTTCAAGGCCTTCCGGTTTGCTTTTAATTCTTTTTTCAACCGGATGACTTCCGCATCTTTCTTTGCCTGTTTCAAATCAGCTTGCAGTTTTTCGCGAGCATCTTTCAATTTCTTTACCTCATTTTTTACCTTAGGCTTATCTGCTTTCTCCGCAGCAGATACCTCCTTGTTTTTTGCAGTAATAGCAACAGCATTTGCAGCTAACGATGCACGGATTCGTTCCTGGTTCAGAATTTTTTTATTATGATAAGTTGTATCCGTCCGTGCAATCTCTTTTGCCTTCTTCAAATCTTCTTTCAGCTTAACGCGCTTCTCTTTCAGCTTGGTTATTTCATCTTTAATTTTTTCACGTGCTTTTTTTACTGCATCGCGTTTCTTGTCGTTCTCTTTTTTATCACCGGCATTCGGGTTTGGCGAATTGTATGTTTTCAGGAACGGAACTTTGTCGTACAGTTTTTTGAAATTCAGATCAACTTTCGCACGGTCATTTTGCGTATTGCTGATAATGTTGCCCAGCGAATTCTGAATAAGGTTACCGGTCGCAGAATCTCTTTGCCAAGGCAAGGCAGTCCAGGTGTAAGTGCCGTTGTATCCTGCAGTAGCAGTAATAAAATCAAATATCGGCAGCTTGTTTATTGGAATAGTATAGTTCACCCCTAACTGCTGGTTGTAATTGGTGTTTCTTCCGCCCTGCCCGATGTTGCCCCAAACTTCATTTTTCTCCGCCTTGGTATCAATTTTTCCAAGTGGCTCATCAATACGGGAATTGTCGGTTGCGCTATAATCAATACTCAGCGATTTGAATGGATTGTATTTGAAAACATAACTGCGGTTCCATCTAAAGTTTTTACTGAACGTAGCAGGAATGTCAAAATCAACTTCACCCAAGGAACGCAGTTTTATTTCTGTCAAATCGCGATTCATATCGGTAGTAACCGACATGGTAGAAGGCATCGGGTTCCAGCTAAAATCTTTGATAATATCTAACCACTTCGATTTCGATTTGATGATTTTTTTGAAAGGGGCCAAGTCTTTTGTTTGTGGGGCAAAACTCCAGCCTATAATTCCCATCCAGTTCTTCTTCGAGTTTTTCTCTACGTATGGGTCGCTCAATAAAACTTCATTGTATGAATAAGTGAAGTTGAAATTGCCCGGATCGTAAATGTGCGGACGCTTTGCTTTTGTTTGCGGCACGATGCGAACGTTGCTGAAATTATAGCCCCTTCGCGTATTAATGGTTTGTATTTGCGCACGATAATGCCGTGCAGAATCTGCACCCACAGAATTTCGTAACGTTTTTAGATATTCTTTCGTTGGAATATCAAACTGATAAGGATCAAACTCCGGTGTGCTGAACTGCTGTCCGTATTGTGCATAAAACGGAATTCGGATACCTGCCTTTTCCGGTAATAATTTCCCGGCTTCAATGTTCGTAGCAAAATCATACTTGTACAAATTGTCTTTGTACCGCTGATCAATCTTTTGCTCTACCTGCCCGAAACCTTTGCTGTGCATGCTTCCCGATAAACTTACATTTCCTAAATCGGCAAGCTTCACATTTACTGTTGCAAGTGCTGCCACACCACCGCTTTCTTCAAAACCCGAAACGCGCAATTCATCAAACCAAACCTCTACACATTTTGGTTGACCATCATCACCATCCGGTAATGGATTGGTAGCAATATCGCCTTTGTGGGGATTATGAATACCAAGCATAATCGTTTTAACCGAGCCAATGTCCGGATTTCCCACAATGCTTATTAAGCGACCTTTCGAATCAGTTTCGGTATATACAGATGTGCGGGGGAAACCGGCAAGCGTGTTTCGTTTTTCTTTCAACGCAATAAAATCCTGAAGAGTAATATCAATTGCATTGCTGTCGGGCCATACAATTTCACGATCGCTGGTATTGTTGTTGTCATACATTCCGGCAGCAGTAATTTTCAAAGGCACCTCATATTCATAGTAGTTGTCTTTAAAATCAGAACCGATACGGATAAAAGCAGTCACTTCTTTATCATGCACCGGCAACTCTCCGTCTATACGGTTGGCATGGATAAACATTTTTAAATGCTTGTATCTTCTTACATCGAGGGTTAAGTTTTTGAACACCGCTTTGCGGGCGCAATCTTTCAGGTCACAGGCTTTAATAGCTAACGATTGTTCGTTCTGCGCTACAAATTGATTGGTCTGCGCACCTAGGGCCTGTGTTCTTTCAATGTTGGGAGGCAACACATAGTTCACCGGGGTTTTAGCACTGTGCTCCTCAATGCCTACTGAAGATACATTGAAATATCCGTTAGGCGCATCGCTTCCAATTCCCTCACAAGGGTCGTTGATATTAAGCTCGTAAGTTCTCCATTGGTTTCTTCTTAATTCCAAAGTTCCGAAGCGCAGCGTAACACTATCCTGCCAGTTGGTAAGGAACATCCGCATGAACTGAATGGATTTGAAATCGGGGATATTGCCGGTGCGTGAAGTGTACTCGTGAATAGGAATACGGAACTGCAGCCAGCGGTTGGGGACTCCACTTCCATCCTGACCGGTTCCCTCTACTTTTGAAACGATGTATGGATTGTTGCCTACATCCATACCTGGCTTTAAATTCACTTCATACTGAAAATATTCCTCGTTTTCGTTGAGAGTATTGTCCTTGTTCAAATCTTCCTTATCGGGCAAGTTGGTTTGCGCGGTAGATTGAATGCTGTTGGTTTGCACCGGTGAGTTCCCTTCTACCCCGGTAAAATTTTTGTAGCGTGCTATTACACTTCCTGTACTGCCGTAAGCATTTTCATCTTTAAAGTAAGTGTAATCATCTGTGGCTGGGTCGGCTTGCAATTTTGCAAAGGCACTTGGGTTCACGGTTCCCTGAACGTTGTTAAGGAAAAGCGACTTCCGGTCCCTTTCACTTTCATCGCCCATTCCGTCAAAGCCCACATCCTGTTGTGGTCTCAAATTCTGATCGTTGTCAAATGCATCCACCAACGAAGGCTGTTTAGGAACCCATCCCCAAGGTGTTTTGTCAAGCAGACTTGTATCCGAATAAATGCCGTTCTCGTAACTCATACGCGAGTCACGTAAAATATCTTCCGAAATATTTCCGAGGTTGAAAAACAATTTACCTCCCGGCGAAGTGGTGTTATACAAAAACGGATCAAGCATCCAGAACTCAATAAACTCTACATTGGTTGCTTCCAAATCATTGTTATCAATGCTTCGCATGATTCCGCCCCAGCGTGTTTGTGGCGATTTCAAACTTCCATCGTTGTTCACCCCTTGCGAAATTCCCGGGGTTACAGAAGGGCTAAATTCATAGTTATAGGGACCTCTGTCTCTGGGGGAATAAGTAAGGTCGAACGTGTAAATGTTTTGGTCAAGCGTTTGGTTCGGACGATTTGGAAAAACTTCCTGTGTCGGAATTAAACGCACATAATGGCTTTTCAAATTGGTAAGAGGGTCCGGGTTATTCCAAACCACATCAGGAGATGTTTGCTGATTGAAAAAAGAGTTATCAATACGATACCAGGCAATTTTTGCGCGGTTGTAACCGTATCGGTCATCGTTTATCAATTCAGCTTCGGGAAATAAAACACGTCCGCTCGCATCTACCGATTTGCGCGGAGTAGAAGCCATCTTCCAGCTAACCGGTGGAGTTTTTAAATCGTAGCCGCTGCTGGTTCCTTCAAAGTCATCTACATAAACCTGCCCTTGTTTATCGGCTCCGTTAATTGCTTTTGAGTGACCGGGTTTCAGGTAAGCCATTTCGGCATAAGTAGAAATGGTAGACATTTCTTTAGTAGAATAAATAGGAAGTTTGTCGAGCGCCTTCGTGAGCCAAGGTGCGTTGGTTTCATATTTTACATCAAGTCCCATAATGGTATTGCTGATGGGGTCGTCACCAATATTTACCTTTTGTGTGAACGGGCGTTCCTGTAAGTGCATCACCGTTCCGCCAATATTGAACTTACTGCTGATTCGATAATCCAAACGTGTTCCGTACATGGAACGAACCTGCGCGGCAAACAAGTTGTTGTTTTCGTAATCTACCTTTACTTGCTGACCGGAGTTGAGAATTCCCTGATCAAGAATCGTTATTCTTCCAAGATTGTAATCAACAGTGTAATGTGTGCCTTCCACTAGTTTCTGCCCACCTGCAGTAACTACCACCGAACCGCGCGGAATATTTCCCGCACCCAATGAAATTTCACGGTTGTTCGAACCTTTGTATTGTCCTTTAATTACGAACCGGTTGAATTCCGGAAACTGCTGTGCCCGGAATTTTGTAGAATCATACAATTGGTCATATACATACTGGTCGGTAATTGAAGTTGGTGTTGTGCAGGCATTAAATGCATTTCGAAGATTATCACCGAATGGTTCTTTTACTGGGAAAATTAATCTTCCGTTTTGTGTGATGATGGTTACGCCTGGTACATAGTCAAAAATCCCGTCCGGTTGCGGGTCGTTGTTCATGTTCAGGTTATCGAGATTCAGAACACTGATGAGCGGCTTGCCCTCAATACAACCTTTTGGCATGTAGCGCTTTAATCCACCACCCGGGTCGTTGTAATAAATATCTAAACGGAAATCCTCGTTACTGAGATTGTACGCCCCGAGCGAGTAAATGTTTTTCATCATCAAATTCCAGATAGGAAGTGCCGGACGAATCGTAGTTCCTTTCAACAATTTCAGATAAAGAACTTTTGAAGTCGAATTTGAATCGGGTGGAACCTGATTGCCAAATTCCCCTACCTGAAAAACGGACCCGTTATATTCATACTGGAAAGCTACAGCAAGAACCTCATTTGGATTCAACTGTGAATTGAGGGAGATGTAACCGAGTTGTTTGTTGAAGATAAATTCGTTGTCGTTCAGTTTCCGCGCGTAAGTTTTTTCAAAATCCTGTCCTTGTTCTAACTGAAAAGTGGGGCTTTGCAATTCAGCCACTATATTATTTACGAAACGATAGTTCGGGTTTGAAGTAAGGTTGCTATACAAATTATTAGCTTCGTTGCGTGGACGCGAATCGCCATTCGATGTATTCGCAATATTGTTGCTGTAAGGGGCGGCTTCCCCTAAATCATTTAGTCCGATTACATCACGTACGTTTTGTGTAGTTCCATTGCGGTTGGTTACCCAAACTTCTATGCGTGTAACGTTTACAACTGATTTTATATTCGGCAAACCGGAGAGCGCATAATCGAATTGATTGCGGAAATATTGCGCAAGAAAAAAGTGTTTGTTCTCTTCGTACTGATCAGAACGGATTTCAAAATTTTGTTTTTGTGCACCGTTTTCAATCAAGACCGTTTCTTTTTTCGATTTCTGTTGAGAAAGAACAGATGTCCATGTTAATCGCCCAAACTGCAATTGTGTTTTTACCCCGAACAAAGTCTGGCTACCGGTTATCAGACGCGTTTGAAGCGGAAGCGAAACGTTACCTGCTTCAATTACTTTGATAATGTCATCTTCATCACCGGTGTAGCCAAGTTTCACCTGATTGTCGAAATCGAAACCTGATTGTGTGTTATACTTTACACCGAGCTGAAGTTTATCTCCAATTTTTCCAATCACATTGATGTTAATGTTCATGTCGAAATCGAAACCACCGGTTTTTCTGTTTCGAATAGGAATATTTGGGTTGTTTGTTTTTTGCACATTGCCACCCAAAGTCATTTCGACATTCCCCTGTGGTTTAATTTCAATTTTACTTCCGCCAAATAATTTATCGAAGAACTGTTTCTTAACCTGAATAGGAGGAACAATGCTCTTGTCTTCCACCAAACTAATTGCGTGCTGACGGTCTTTGATGTATGCATCCCGTTCCTGTTTTTCAGTATAAGCCAAATACTCCTCATAGGTCATATACATAGGAGGACGAACATTCTGTCCCGCTACTTTTTCAGTAACTACATACATTCCGGTTTTGGTATCATACTCCACATCTTCTACAATAGCCGGAGGGTCTTTTAGGTAAAAAGGGTCATTTGATTTGTCGCTCACAAAATCTCCTTCGCGGTCTTTCATGGGATATTTGAGCGTAGGGGAATCGGGTTCGGCAGCAGGTTCAGCAACCGGTGGCGGAATTTCGGGAAGCAAATAGAGGAATGGCAAATGCTTGTTGCCCGAAGATGCGGCATACAAAATGCCCATGCACGAAATGGCAATTATACTACTGACTATTTTTTGTTTAACTCTCACTCGTTATCTCAAAATTTCTTTATAACATTTTTAACGCTTCTTTAATCAATCCTTCTACAGTCCAGTTGCTATTAGCGCTTTGTAGCTTCACCAGCACTTTTTCTGCAGCCTGTTTATTAAACCCAAGGGCAAGGAGCGCAAATAACGCTTCTTCTTTCATTGTATTGTTTGGTGTAGCAAACGAAATTGCATCACCCGTCATTTTTCCAACTTTATCTTTCAACTCCAGAATAATTCGTTTTGCCGATTTTGGACCGATGCCTTTAATGCTTTGAATCATCGGTTCATTTTCGGTAAGAATTGCATTTTTTATTTCATCGGGTTTAAAAGTGGAAAGCATCATGCGTGCAGTAGCAGCGCCCACACCCGACACAGAAATCAGTTTTTCAAACAAATCTTTTTCGGAATCTTCGAAAAAACCATACAAGTCAAAACCGCTCACCGATTGGTTTTCGATTTTTACAATTAGCGATGTGTGCAATTGACAACTCTCCAGATTTTGAATGCTCTCAAACGTATGCAGACTTATTTTCACCATGTAGCCAATGCCTCCTGTTTCCAGAAAGATATGGGTGGGGCTTTTGAAAGTTATTTTTCCACTCAGGTACGCTATCATGCTTGAATAGTTAGTTGGCTACTTATTTTGTCAGGTAACCTTAGGTCGCTAATGTAATTTTTCAAGCGTAGAAAGGGTCGATAGGCGAGTGGGTTGAGGGTTTAGTTTATTAAGAGTGTATTGTTGAATTGTCTATTTAGGGGTTTCAATCTGCATTAATTTCTCCGAAAATGCAAGCAGTTTGCTCTCCTGAAATTTATCTGCCAGCAATTGCACGCCAATGGGCAATCCGTTTTTATCTTCTGCCAAAGGCAAAGAAATAGCCGGAATACCGGTGAGATTGGCAAGCACTGTGTAAATATCTGCCAGATACATCTCAACAGGATTATCAGTTTTCTCTCCGAATTTAAACGCCACAGTTGGCGAAGTAGGCATGATTATAAAATCATATTCTTTAAAAATGTCTCGAATTTCATCAGTCAGAATTCTCCGCACTTTCTGCGCACGCGAATAATAAGCATCATAGTAACCGGAGCTCAACACAAATGTTCCGAGCATAATCCGGTTTTTTACTTCTTTGCCAAAGCCTTCGGTGCGCGAACGCTTGTAAACAGGATCCATTTCATCCGCATTCTTCGACCGGTAGCCGTAATGCACACCATCGAAGCGTGCGAGATTGCTCGATGCTTCCGCTGTTGTAAGCACGTAGTAGGTAGCAATCAAATGATCAAGCAAATTGAAACCAACTTCTTCAACACTGTGTCCTTCGCTTTTCAAATCGTTCAGAAGATTTTCTAATGAAGACTTTACTTCTGCATTCAAACCATCGCTATTCATAGTTGATGGAAAAACTGCAATGCGCGCTTTTTTGTCAAACCCTAATTCAAAAGAATAAGCCGGAACTATTTCAGAAGAAGATGTAGAATCATAATTGTCTTTGCCCGAAATTACTTCCATAATCAAGGCGGCATCTTCAATGTTGTGAGTAAACGGACCAATCTGATCAAATGAAGAAGCGTAGGCAATTAAACCGTAACGGGACACTCTGCCGTAAGTGGGTTTCAAACCAACCAATCCGCAAAATGCTGCGGGCTGACGAATAGAGCCACCGGTGTCAGAACCCAGCGATGCATGACACAAATTTGCCTGAACCACCACCGCGCTTCCTCCCGATGAACCACCGGGAACGCGTGAATTATCCTGTGCATTCAATACATTTCCATAAGCTGAATTCTCGTTGCTTGAACCCATTGCAAATTCATCGCAGTTGGTTCTGCCAATAATGATGGCATCTTCTGCCAGCAATCGTTCTACTACAGTTGAGTTGTAAAGCGAAGTGAAACCTTCTAAAATTTTTGACCCGGCAGAAACTTTATGTTGCTTATAGCAAATGTTGTCTTTAATTGCAATTACACAGCCGAATAGCTTTCCCTTTATAGTAATTTCTGTTGTTTTTTTATCTAATTCTTTAGCTCTTTCAATAGCCTCATCTGAAAAAACCTCTAGGAAAGCATTCAGGTGTTTAGCTTCGTCTATCTTTTGAAGATAATCGCGCACGAGCTTCTCACAACTTGTGCTACCCGTTTTTAGTTCAGTTTGAATTTGCTTAATGGTTTTATCGGACAACTCTGTCACCTCAATTTGTTTTTAAAAAAATTGACTTATGTAATGCTTTGAATATTTGGGGAACTAAGCCTTTTTTTCTTCGGTAGTTTCTTTGGCAGGAGTAGCGGGTTTATCTTTCATTCCCTCCTCAATTTCCTGTTTCAGGTTCGATTTTGCGGCATTAAACTCGCGCACGCCCTGGCCAATACCGCGCATTAATTCTGGAATTCGCTTACCACCGAAAAAGATGAGAATTACCACCACTATTACAATTACTTCTGGTGTGCCAAGTCCGAATATCGCCTCTTGAATTTGCATGACTTAAAATTTAGGGCGCAAAGCTAACCGAAATTACTGAAGGGGCAAAGACTTAACAAGTGACAGTATCTCCTCCTAAAACAACTGCTTTAGCTCTGAAAGCAGTTGCCTTTGCACCCAAGCAATTACTTTGAGCGCGGAGGCATTTGCTTAAGGAGCTGAGGCAAATGCTTCTGCTGTAAAGGTAAATGTTTCAGGTAATGAAGCTGTTGTTTTTGCTCCTAAAGAAGTAGCTTTTCTATAGCACGCTGTTAGATTCTTTAAACTAGCCGGTGTTTTCTTAAGCCGGCAACAGCCGCAAACTGCATGGCTGCTGTAATTAGCAATATCGGCACCAGCGAAAACAGCACATTTTTGAAGTATCCGTTTTCGAGAAATAAAGTGTTAAACGCCTCCATGCACCAATGCAGCGGGGAAATTTTCATTAGTAAATGCAGCGATTCGGGCATAGCGAAACTCGGGACCACAATGCCCCCGATAGCCGCCAGAATAACCACCGAAACCGCCCCGAAACCGATGGCCTGTTCCATACTTTTGGCGTAAACGCCAATCAGAATTCCATAACTAACAGCACACCATCCACACACTACTGAAACCAAAAAAAGCGAACCCGAATTTTCGGGCAACACTAATTTGGGTAGGGCTATGTGAGGGAAAAGAAATATGCCAAGTGAGAAAATAACCAGAACTTGCGCCAGTGTTACAATTATGTAGGTAATCTGCTTGGCTGCCAAGTTTAGTATAAAACTGGTAGGCAATGTTTTTAGGCGAATGAAACTACCGCTGATTTTCTCTTTCACCACATTCGTGCTTAGCGACACCACAATAAAGAACATAGCAAAGATTGTCCAGGCTGGAACGTTGTGTTGTGTGGCGTTTGGAATCTTGCGGCTGCCGTCTTTTGCCGTTGGAATTTGATTAATAATGGATTTGTTGTTTAGAATTTGCTGCTCGAGCGAGTCCGGCAGTTTTTTGTTACTCATAGAAAGATACAAAGCCTGCAATACAGCACGGTTCTCGGTAAACTGTTGTGCGCTTTTCAACGCTCCGTTTACCGAAAGGCGAAATGATTCCTGCAGTACCGGATTGTAATACATGGTTACCGGTGGCGCTTCTTTTATGATTGTGTCCTGTTTTGTTTTTACCAACATGCCAAACTCCGTCAATGCTTTGCCGGTAATGTTTTGCGATTTTGAGTTTAAGGCAGAAGAAAATCCTTGAGGCACAACAACAGCAATCAGTGCATCGTGTGCGTGCATAGAATCAGTGAGTTGTTTATCGATAAGCGCAGAATCTATTTTTTGTAAATCGAACATGCCTATTTTTTGCAAAGCTTCGATAAACTGCAAACTGCTTTCGCCACCATCGCGGTTGCACACGAGCATTGGCACCGTGTTGTTGTTTATCATTTTTAAACTGCTGTTCTGTATGCTGGTAATAACCACCACAAGTAGCACCGGCATAAGAAACATAACCGCCAATGCAGCTTTGTCGCGCAGCATAATGCGAAGTTCTTTGAGTATGGCGGTGTAGAGTTTATACATTATGAATCACGATACGATCTGCCGGTTAGGTTTAAAAATAATCCTTCAAGTCCTTCTTGTTTATGTTCCCGTAATAGCGTATGCAAATCGTTTTGTGCAATAATTTTCCCTTCATCAATCAAAGCTACTTTGGTGCAGAGCGATTCAGCTTCGGCTAAATGATGTGAAGTATAGATCAGAGTTGTTCCATTTTTGTTCAGTTCTTTGAGATAATCAACAATCGCGTGACGTGTTTGCACATCTACACCGGTAGTTGGTTCATCGAGAAATAAAATTTTCGGGCGATGAATTACGCCAATGGCAAGGTTCACGCGGTTCTTCATACCTCCGGAGAATTTCGATACAGGTTTATCGGCAACGTTGCTCAAACCAAGCATAGCGAGCAATTCTTTAGTGCGCTCTTTTATTTCTTTTCTGTTTAATCCCGCCCACGCTCCGAAAAATTCTAAGTTTTCGGCAGGAGATAGTTCTTGATAAAAGGAATGATGTTGAGGAACAAAACCGAACAGCTTTTTTACTTCTTTATCTTCTTCAATATTTTTTCCAAGAAGTTTGATGCTACCACTTTTCGATTGCAACACACCGGTCATCAAATTCATCAAAGTTGTTTTGCCTGCACCGTTAGGGCCTAGTAACCCGAAGCGTTCGCCAGTGGCAATATTCAAATTGAAATCTTTGAAAACCACTCCCGAGTTTTCGGCATATTGAAAGTTGAGATTTTGAATTTGGATGGCGTCTTCCATTACTTCCACTTTATATTCTGCAAAGCTTTAAAGGCAATTTTTTCTTTGTCAGCAATATTAAGAAGCATATCGCCCATTACATTAAAATCCTGTTGTTTGGTCATTCGTCCCTTGTAAATGCCCGATGCTTGCACAGAAGACGCGCGCCACAAATCACCTATGGAAGTAAACTGTTCTGAAATATCCAGCAACTCATCCCTCTTTACAAAAGCGTATGCCTGTTGAAGAAAAGCCGCGTACACAAAACGAAATCCAGCACCACCGGTTCCAATTTCTTCGCCCATGCGAACAAGTTGTGCAAGATATAAACCGCCTCTACGCGCGCCTAAACTTTCGCGCCATGTTTTAATTCTTCCCGCGGTAAAACGGATTCCTGCAACACCCAAAATCGGAACAGGCGTTTCCGTCATAAACCACGAAGCGTGTTTAATGCCTTTGATAATTCCCTTCTTAATTCGTTCTTCTGAAACCGACTCGCTTGTTTTCGGAAAATAAATTTGTCCATTAGGAGCAAGTGCACCTTTTGCAAAACGCACGCGCTCCAAATCATGTTCTGAAATAGTTGTTACCGTTTCCATCACAGGGTCGCTTACCATGTAAGTATCGTTCTCCTTTCCGTAAACAACTAGATTATGCGCATTAAAGTGAAAGCGAAATTCTTTGGGAAAATAAGTGAGATGATAAACGCCCACCTGGCAACCCGCAGGTTGGCCTTTCGCCAAGCAATCATCTAAAAACCGTTGTGCTTTTTCTTTACTGGTGAAAGTTTTGCGTTCAATCTTTACACCAAGCGCTCTGCATGTGCGCGTGAAAATCTGACCGGGCATGGTACGAAAAGAAATAGCCGGACCACCGCTGATTTTTAAGAAAGGAATATGGATGTAAAATATTCCTGCACCGATACCAAAAGCCAATGGCTCGGTAATTTGATGAATACCTGAATGCTTAAGCAAATTAGTAGTAACTCCGTTTTCGCAATGCGCGGCTTGTATGTGTTGGAAATTAAGCTGCATTCGGGTTCATGTTTTTCAACTCTTCAACACTAACATCAAACACCTCTGCATATTTCTGCAATTTCTTCACTGAAAGATTTTTGAAAACATCCGGCTTTAAATGTCGCTTAACTGTCCATTGCCAGAAACCAGTATATGCGGCAACAATAGGTACGTCCATCATATTCAGTTCCATGAAAAACAAAATAGGAGATGCTTCACGGTTCTTCACCTTTTCACGAGCGTTAGCCGTTCTAGCTTGCGCTTCTTCCCATGTAATACCGAGCGCATCGGCTTTTACCTGCCAGCCGCGGCTGAGACCGGTGGTGTATTCTCCCTTGTCATCAACAGCATAGCAAACTTCTTTGGTAAACTTATCAAGCGGACTCGGGTCTTGAGGTATCTCGTCCTTTTTCATTTAGCAAACGGTTAGGTAAGCATATACGTACGCAAAGCGCGCACTTTCAGGAACCATGAGCAGGAGTTTTTGGCCTTTTTGTAGTTTGCCTTTGCTCAACAATTCATCAATCATTAAATAAATAGAACCGGCTCCTACGTTGCCTACTTCAGTCAAGTTGCTGAACCATTTTTCGTACGGTATTCCTATTTGTTTTTCCTCAAGTTTCGCAGCAATCTTCTTTCTGAAAAATTCACTGGAGATATGCGGAAGGAAAAAATCAAGTTCAGCAGTATTCAGATTATGCTTTTCAATAATTCCTTTCAATGTTTGGTAGCCCAAATCAATGATGTGCTCATCGAGCAAACGCACATCCTGCTTCATGGCAAAAATAGATTTGCCGGTAATTTCTCCGGCAGAAAATTCCATGTAACTCTTCAAAGAACCGTCTGGCAACTTCTCGCTGCCCTGATACATACAGGTTTCTACAAAATGCGCATAAGATGAACTTTCCATCCACTCAATGCGCAGCGAAACGCCTTGTTCATTCTTTTTATCGGTAACCAAAAATGCACCGGCACCATCACTCAACATCCATCGCAAAAAATCTTTTTCAAAAGCAAGGTTCGGATTTTCTTCGAGTGCAGCTAATTGTCTTGCTTCTTCTTCAAATGAAGAAGCGCACATCAATTTAGACGTTCTTTCAGAGCCGGCAGTCACCGCCTTTTGCACTTCACCGCTTTTAATGGAGAGATAAGCATACTTCAATGCCTGCATTCCTGCACAACAGTTACCTGACGGAGTCAGCACTTCAATAGCACCGGTCTCCGGCAACCAGCCATGCACCATCACACCATGCGAAGGCATTACCTGGTCGGGAGATGAAGTTCCGCAACTAAGTAGTTGTATCGTTTTTAATTCTTCAGGATTGTTTTTGAAAAGTTCGCGCACCGCTAACGAAACCATTTGTGCATTGGTATGCGTGGTTTTGCCGCCTTTTTCCAATGCGTAGAATCTGCGTTTAATGCCGTTGTTGCGCAACACAATACTTCTTGAGCGTGATGCTTTGCCGTTCACCAAACCCAAATAGCTTTCTATTTCTTCGTTCGAAACGGGATTGTTCGGGAAGAAATGCGCTGTCCTATTTATGTAAACTTCTTTTAAAGACATTAACTCTCGGGTTGATTCTTTTGTTTTTTAAGAGGCGCGAACTTAAATATTTCAGCGATAGTAAGCTATTTTTAGAATGGATAGAAACTTCAAATACTTACCTAAATCATCTATTTATAAGCACAACTAAAGCCTGCAATTAATATTTTCGCCTGGACACAAATTCTTTAAAACAAAATGAGTCTTCTTTTGTTTTGAATACTTCAACGAGAATGAGAAAAAAAGTTTTGGTTCTTTACTACACACAAACCGGTCAGCTAACCGAAATAGCGAACTCGTTTGTTGCTCCATTTGCGGAGGCTGGGGTTTCGGTGGAAGTTGTTCGCGCAAAACCAAAGAGCGATTTTTCTTTTCCGTGGACATCAAAAAGATTTTTTGATGCTATGCCTGAAAGTGTTTTAGCTATTCCCTCTCTAATGGAAAAAATAGAACTTAAAGAGGCGAAATATGATTTAGTGGTGTTTGCTTATCAACCCTGGTATTTATCTTTGAGTATTCCCGCAAACTCAATTTTAGCTACAGATGAAGTGAAGAAGATTTTGAAAGATACCCCGGTGGTTACTTTGATTGGCGCACGGAATATGTGGCTGAGTTCTCAGGAGAAATTGAAAAAGATTTTAAAAGAGCTCGGTGCGGATTTGGTCGGAAATATCGCGCTTGTTGACAGAAATCAAAACTCAATTAGTGCCATTACTATTCTGCATTGGATGGTGAACGGTAAGAAAAATAAGTATTTGGGCGTTTTTCCAAAGCCGGGAATTTCGGAGGAAGATATTGACAACTCAAAGGTTTTCGGTAAAACAGTTTTAGAGTTTTTGCAGAAAGAAAATTTTAATGGACTACAACAGCAACTCGTTAACCAAAACGCGGTTGACATAAAAGCAGATTACATGATTATTGAGAATCTTGCTCCGCGCTTGTTTTCTATCTGGGCAAAAATCATCATTAAACGAAAGAACCGCGCAGTTTGGCTAGTGGTGTTTAAGTATTACCTTTTATTTGCCTTGTTCATTATTGCGCCAATTGTATTAACGGTTAATTCGATTCTGTTCAGACCATTTATGGGAAAGACGATTGAGGAGAAGAAAAAGTATTATCAAGGATTAAAATAAATTTCGACATGAAAAATTACGATGTAATTATTCTCGGTGGCGGGCTAGCAGGTCTTACACTCTCCATTCAATTGAAAAAAAGCAAACCGGATATTAAAATTCTCGTTCTTGAAAGGCGAAAAAGCAACGCGCCCAAATCTGCTCATAAGGTTGGAGAATCTACTGTTGAGTTAGCGAGTTATTATCTGCGAGAAGTAATCGGGATCAAAGATTATCTCGAGAAACACGAGTTGCCTAAATACGGACTTCGTTTTTTCTTTAAATCAAATAATAAAGAAGATATCGCTTCGCGCGTTGAACTTGGTCCGCGCAAATGGCTTTATACTCCGAGCCATCAATTAGACAGAGGAACTCTTGAAAATTATCTTGCTCAAAAAACGCAGGAGTTAGGCACAGAATTTTTGCTCGATGCTTCCGTGAAGGATGTTGAGTTTGGAAAAGATAGCAGCACCGTTACCTATTTGCATCAGGGAAATGAAGTAAAAGCAACTTGCCGTTGGGTGTCTGATGCTACCAGCCGTTCAAGCTTTTTGAAACGCAAATTGGGTTTTGCTAAACCAATGGACCATGCCGTAAATGCAGTGTGGTGGAGATTGAAAGGTGTGATAGACATCAGCGACTGGAGCGATAATAATGAATGGAAAAATTATCCGGAAGTGAAGTTGCGCTATCTCAGCACCGTTCACTTTCTCGATAAAGGATATTGGGTTTGGGTAATTCCGTTGGGTACAAAAAATACCAGCATTGGAATTGTGGCAGACCCTGCGGTGCATCCGTTCGATACGTTTGACACTTATGAAAAATCGTTGGAATGGCTTAAAGTGAATGAGCCATTGTGTTACAAAATGTTGGAGCCTGAAACTCCAAACAAAATGGATTTCAAAATTCTTAAACACTTTGCACATCACACCGGTCGTTTGTACGATGGCGGAATGCGCTGGGGCGTAACCGGTGAAGCCGGTGCTTTCCTCGACCCGTTTTATTCTCCTGGTAGTGATTTGATTTCTCTGAACAACACATGGCTCAGCGATTTAATTCTTCGTGAACTTGCCGGAGAGGATGTTCAATTCCGCGCAGAGATTTATGAGCAAACACATCTCGGTTTATTAGATAGTTGGATTCCGATTTATCAGAACAAATATTTGTTGATGGGTCAAGCGCAGATTATGACTGCAAAAATTCTTTGGGACTGGGCTATCTACTGGGCCGTTCCCGCGTTGCTCTTCACCAATAATGCGTTCACCGATTTGCGTATGCTTCAAAAATTATTTTCTACACCAGACAGTTTGGGACAAAAATTCGGAAGGCTTCACGAGCGAATGCAGAAATTATTTCTGGACTGGTCCCCATATGACAACGAAATTTTCGAAAGAAAATTTATTGATCCGGTTGACCTGAGTTACATGCTCGAGTTTCAAACATCCATTACGCAAAAACACGGAGATAAACTGGTTGAAAAAGTAGGTGAGAATATGGCTATTCTCGAAAAAGTTGCCGCAGAACTTTTCAGACGCGTAAGTCATGAAGCGAAAGGAACCTCACTGGACATGGCTGTGAATCCTTACACCA
>CAIYOV010000148.1 GCA_903927935.1 uncultured Bacteroidota bacterium
ATAATAAAATTGAAATTACCAAATAAATTTTCTGCCAGCGAAAAAAAAATCTTTATCAAAGGTGCCCGCGTTCACAATTTGAAGAACGTGGATGTTGAATTGCCGAAGAACAAATTCATTGTCATTACCGGTGTTTCCGGCTCGGGCAAATCATCACTCACCATCGATACACTTTATGCCGAAGGGCAAAGAAGATACGTTGAATCGTTGTCTTCATACGCCCGTCAGTTTCTCAATCGAATGGACAAACCCGATGTAGATTATATCAAAGGATTGTGCCCGGCTATTGCTATAGAACAAAAAGTGTCCACGCGCACAACCCGTTCAACGGTTGGCTCGCTTACTGAGATATACGATTATCTCCGGCTTTTGTTTGCCCGAATAGGAAAAACCTATTCGCCAAAAACCGGAGAACTGGTTACCAAGCATGAGGTTATGGATGTGGTGGACTTTATTTTTAAGATGAATGAAGGGGAAAAAGTATTCATCTATTTTGAAGATAAGGTGCGGGAGAAGTTTGCAGATGATTTGAAACTGCTTTTGCAAAAAGGATTCACCAGAATAAAGTTTGGTGAAGAAGTGGCGAAGATTGAAGAGTTGTTAGAGAATAAAGAGGCATTAAAGAAAAAACAAACTTCTATAAAAGTATTAGTGGACAGATTGGTGGTTAAACACGATGATGAAGATATTAAATCGCGCGCTGCTGATTCGGTGCAAACTGCATTTAGTGAAGGTCATGGTGATTGTATGATAGAATATGGTGATGTGAAATCGAAATCATTTTCTAACAAGTTTGAAGCTGACGGAATTTCTTTTGAAGAACCGAATCCGAATTTTTTCAACTTCAATAATCCTTATGGTGCCTGTAAAACCTGCGAAGGTTTTGGAACAGTAATGGGCATTGATGAAGATTTAATTTTTCCTGATAAAGAATTGTCCGTTTATGAAGGTGCAGTTTCTCCCTGGAAAGGGGAGAAGATGAGCGAGTGGGCAGAGCCATTGATTAAGAAAGGTGTGCTGTTTGATTTTCCGATTCACCGAGCGTACAAAGATTTAGATGAAGAGCACAAACAATTGCTTTGGGATGGCAATGAATATTTTAAAGGCCTGCACGATTTCTTCCGTTACCTCGAAACTCAGAGCTATAAAATTCAGTATCGTGTAATGCTTTCGCGCTTTCGCGGAAAAACTACTTGTCCTGATTGTAAGGGTTCGCGCATTCGTAAAGATGCGCAGTACGTAAAAATTCAGGGGCAGAATATTTCTGAGTTAACCTTAAAACCGATTAAAGAATTGCATGCTTTCTTTAAAAATATTTCGTTGACAGAATCGGAGAACATTATTGCAAAACGAATTTTACTGGAGGTAAAGGGCCGTTTGCAAACCATGATGGATGTAGGTTTGGGTTATCTTACACTCAACCGGTTGTCGAATACTCTTTCAGGTGGAGAAACTCAGCGAATTAATCTTACACGCTCTATAGGTAGCAATCTCACTTCTTCGCTTTACATTTTAGATGAGCCGAGCATTGGTCTTCATCAGCGCGATACAGAGCGACTAATAAAAGTGCTGAAGAGCCTGCGCGATTTAGGAAACACGGTGGTGATTGTTGAGCATGATGAAGATATTATGAAAACCAGTGACCATATTGTTGACATGGGTCCCGAAGCAGGAATTTTTGGAGGAGAGGTGATGTATAACGGAAGTCCGAAGGACATGCTGAAAGCAAAAACATTGACAGCAAAATATCTGAATGGTGATTTAGAAATTGCGTACAACATTAAAAGAAGAAAACCATCGAACTGGATTGAGGTGGTTGG
This sequence comes from uncultured Bacteroidota bacterium, assembly GCA_903927935.1. Lineage (GTDB taxonomy): Bacteria > Bacteroidota > Bacteroidia > Chitinophagales > LD1 > Bog-950. The sequence goes on from CAIYOV010000148.1 coordinate 1,821, forward strand.
CGCAACTCAACACAATCTGAAAAACATCACTGCTAAATTTCCTCTTGGTGCTTTGACGGTCGTGAGCGGTGTTAGCGGATCAGGTAAAACAACTTTAATAAAGAAAATTCTTTACCCCGCTTTGATGCGGATGTTTGATGGTGCAGGAGAAAAACCCGGAACTTTCAGAGAACTGAAAGGCGATATGCAACGAATTACTGCGGTAGAAATGATTGACCAAAATCCGCTTGGAAGAAGTTCGCGTTCTAATCCGGTTACGTACGTAAAAGCGTATGATGGCATTCGCGATTTGTATGCGCGTATGCAGCTTTCAAAAATACGTGGTTACCAGCCAAAAGATTTTTCATTTAACGTAGAAGGAGGAAGATGCGAAACCTGCAAAGGCGATGGGGAAGTAATAGTGGAGATGCAGTTTTTGGCCGATGTGCATTTGAAATGTGAAACCTGCAATGGAAAAAAATTCAAAGAAGAAGTTTTGGAAGTTCAATTCAAAGGAAAAAATATTTATGAAGTGCTGGAGTTGAGTGTAGATGAAGCGGTAGAGTTTTTTCAGGATAGCCCGGACATTATAACTAAACTTCTTCCGCTGCAAAAAGTTGGTTTAGGTTATGTAAAGCTAGGGCAGTCAAGTTCAACATTGAGCGGTGGCGAGGCACAGCGAGTGAAGCTGGCTTCGTTTTTAAATAAAGGAGCAGCACCTAATCCAATCCTATTCATATTTGATGAACCAACTACCGGTTTACA
>CAIYOV010000149.1 GCA_903927935.1 uncultured Bacteroidota bacterium
AACCGTATCTTTTAAAGAAATAAATGCTTTAGGGTTGCAGTCAGATGTTTCGGTAAGATGATAAATTCTCCCGTTAGCCCTTCCACCGATATACAACTCTCCAAAGTTATCTTGACCAAACGTTCCGATATTGTTAGTCGAGTAGCCCAACACCCCGTTTACATAAACAGTAGGTGAATCAGCATCAAAAGTGTTGTTGCCTAAGTTTTTTATGGACCATATTCTACCGCTACAAAAATCGGAATGAAGATATAGACCGAACATCTTTGAATACTGCGCTCCTCGGTAAACATAGCCACCGGTCATAGAACAATTCGATGTTCCTGATTGGGGGACTTCGTATATTGGGTCAGTAAATCCAACAGAGGTGCATCCGGAAGTATTGTAGGCGTGAAAACCTTCGCGGCAACGCCATCCGTAATTTTCACCTCCGGTACTGTTTACGCTTTGAAAATCTACTTCTTCGTACGCATCTTGGCCTACATCGCCAATCCACATATCACCGGTAACTCTGTCGAAACTGCAACGCCATGGATTGCGCAAACCGTAAGCCCAGATTTCAGGTTTTGTATTCGCTACGCCAACAAAAGGATTCGTGGAAGGAATTGTATAGGTTGTATCGGGGTTGCTTACATCCAATCGAAGCATTTTCGCTAAGAAGGTGTTTTTGTTTTGTCCATTACCGTATGGAGGATGGTTGTCACCTCCGCCTCCTCCATCTCCTTGTGAATCGTACAAATATCCATCCGGTCCAAACATTAAAGTGGATCCGTTATGATTTGTTTCCGGCTGGGTGAATGTAAGCAGTATCACTTCGCTGTTCGGGTCTGCCTGTGTTGAATCGTTCGGCATTACACTGAAACGCGAAATACGAGTGGAACCGGCACTGCTCCCATTAATGTAGTTTACATAAAAATAGCCATCCTGTTTATAGTTAGGACTAAACGCTACTGTAAGCAAGCCCTGCTCGTTGCCGGTAGACTGTACACGAGTATGAATATCTAAAAAGGGAGTAGTTTGTTTAGTTCCATCTTTATACAGAATGCGAATGTATCCTGCCTGCTCCACGACAAAAAGCCGTTGGTCACCGCAATTTTTAATATCTACCGGACTGGTGTAACCGGTTGCTAATGTCACCATATTTATGCTCGGAACCTGCGCAACGGCATAAAATGAAATGGCAATTATTGCTAAAAAGAGGCTGCTCTTTTTCATGAATTTAGTTTAGGTGAATATTTAATCCTGTTTTACAAATCGCTTGCTGAAAATCCTTTGTGCATCGTGCACATTTATAAAATACATTCCGGCTGAAAGATAGGAAACATCAATGGTGTTGCTACCGGCAGATAGTTTTCCTAACTGCATCACGGTATTCCCTATCAAATCAGTTACCTCTGTATTGGCTAAATCGTTTTCTATTTGAAAGAAGAGTGTATTAACTACAGGGTTAGGAAACATATTAATAGCGTAAGCTACATCCGCTTCTCCAATTCCGTTTGGCAAATCGTTGTCAATAATAGTAAGCGTGTAAGCCGAAATTGCCATACGTGCTCCGTTAGTAGGATCCGACATATTGAAATTGATTTGTTCGTTCGGCTCCTCAATAGTATCATCAATAATATGCACCCACACACTTTGTGTATCCATTGAATTAGGGAGGAATACAACCATAGTATCGTTGAATGTAAAATCAACTCCCTTGATTGCATTGCAGGGTGCAAGCGAAATAAAAACAGATGTAGTATCCAGAACCTTACCATTCAAAGTGATTTTTACTTGAACGAGATTCGTATCCTCCAGATAAGCAAATCCAGCCCCGTTAAAAGATACTGTAAGGGTATCGTTATCGGTGATATTGAGGTTAAAAACAGAATCGGCAATAAAATGCCCGTTACCGGTAAGATTAGTTAAATAAATAACGGCCGTTTCAGTAGACTCCAGTATCTGATCATCAATTATGTCAACCCATAATGTATCATAGCTTGTTCCGCTGCCATGTGCATAAACGGGCACATTGAAGTGATAATCCGCGGCTATTGTAGCCGAAGATGAAGCATTGTTGTGACCCACTACAAAACTAACAGTAGTGGCCGTTGGGTTTATTACTTCAACAATTACCGGAACCGGTGAGCCTATACTTTCAGGCACCGTTATACCTGACGAAATAAAATGGATAGTTGCTGTAGGCGGAGAACTTCCACAGACTGCCATATGATGAAAACCAAGCGAATCAATTACACTCCCCGGAAAACCAATCCATGTTTGTGCAGTAGTATTCCAGTCTGTTCCTCCATGAAAAGTGTAGTATTCTCTGACAATCGTATTATACCAGGTCGAACCGTGAACTACCGCCCAGGCAAGCCCGGGATCAACGCGTAATTGACCTATAATATCAATCGTATCTGTAAAATGCAGTAAAGCAAGTGCATCGTTGCCATCATACGTAAGAAAGGTAGTAAGTGTATCAGCCTTTGAAAGAATCAGGGAATCGGAGCCGGGATGCGCAATAACATAAACGTCATTGGGAGCAAGTATGCCGCTCAATCCGAAAAGTCCGGTACTCACTCCACCATTCGTTGAGAGCAAAATCTGATAATCGCTCAGGTTTACCGGTAGCGAAGTGGGGTTAAATATTTCAATTGCCCTGCCGGGGGTAGCCGCCATGATGTATTCACTGAAAAATAAATCAGCACAATCACCGGTAGGGTTTGCAGCATGAACAACAATTTGTCCTTTCATTCCCGAACCGGCATGTGGCGAACAAACGTAATAGTGCGTTCCCTCTGTAAGACCGATAACCGTTCCTCCGCCAACCGGTGTATTAAAACCAATAACCGGTGTATTGCCGTTATTAACCCATGTAATTGAATCTACCTCCTGTGCGTTATGCGGGCTGGCTAAAGAAAAAACAACTGTATCGCCCAGCGTAATTGTAATTGCAGAAGGGGAAAAGGCAGTGCCGGAATTAGTAACCGTCCACGTTGTTGCAAACGCTGGTGCAGCAAAAAATAAAACAAAAAGAGCGGGTAGAATTCTTTTCATGCATTGCTTCTTTAAGGATGCCAAATGTCGCAAAATCCCGATAAACGGAACAACTGTTTTCGGCATAGATGTTTAACAAAGGTTTATAAAATTATAACGCGGCCATTTTTCTGTGAAATGATTTTATCTATTATCGTCTTTGAATAGCTGAACGATGGCAGATAAAGAAAAAATTTGGAGCTACGAGTTTGAAAAGGATAAGGGCATTGGTGCTGGAAATCTGCTGCTTTCTGAACCGTTCATGTTCGATGAAAATTTCCGAAGAACTGTCGTACTGGTATGTGAACACAGCGAAGAAAACGGCACGGTGGGGCTGATTCTGAACAAACCAATCAACCTGCGATTGAATGATGTGGTAGAAGATTTTCCACCCTTTAAAGGAAAAGTATTTTTAGGCGGACCGGTAGGCACTGATACCCTGCAGTTTCTTCATACGCTGGGCGATAGAATTGAAAACAGTTTAAAGCTAACTGATAATCTATACTGGGGCGGCAACTTTGAACAATTGAAAGTGATGATGAGTAACGGGGAGGTAAACTCTGATGAAATCCGTTTTTTTCTTGGTTACAGCGGGTGGAGCCCATCGCAGTTGCACGAAGAACTGAAAGACAACGGATGGATAATTACCACTGCAACCTCACAGCATATTTTCGAAACACCGTTTGATGCTCTTTGGAAAAACACGATGAAGGATATGGGGGGGATTTATAACACCATGGCAAGCTATCCCGAAAACCCCGCGCTGAACTGATGAGCGCAAACACAAAATCTTATACTTGTTTTTTATGGCGGGTTGCCTGTTGCCTGCTTGTTTCGTTTTGTTTGCTGTCTGCAGCTAAAGTAAATGCCCGTGAGCTTTCCGACTCATCACGTGTTACCCTGCTTACCGTTGCACCCGGTGAAGAACTCTATTCAGCATTCGGGCATACCGGCATACGGGTAACCGATTACAAAAACGATTTTGATGTAGTGTTTAATTACGGCACTTTCGATTTTAACCAACCGGGCTTCTACACTAATTTTGTAAAAGGCAAAATGCGTTACATGATTTCGACCGACCGATTCATAGATTTCATGGGCGAATACATGTACGAAAAGCGAAGTGTTCAGGAGCAGGAATTAAACTTAACTGCCACAGAAAAACAAAAAATATTTGCTTTTCTGTATACCAATGCCCTGCCCGAAAACCGCGAATACTATTACGATTTTTTCTGGGACAACTGTGCCACCCGTCCGCGCGATGTATTTGAAAAAACTTTAGGCAACCGCATTCAATACCATACCGACAGTGTGTTCTTTGAAAAAAATAAAACCATGCACGATATGCTTCGTGTTTATGTAGGCAACCGCCCCTGGGTTGATTATGGTTTTGATTTAATTCTCGGCTTGCCCTGTGAAGTTACAGCTAATCCTCGCGACCAAACTTTTTTACCTGATTATATGGCAAAATACTTTGACTGTGCTACAGTTGATGGTCGTGCTTTTGTTGTAAAAAAAATGTTCCTTCTGGAATTTCCTCCGGCAAAAATTAAAACCGGTTTTCTTCCTATTCATCTTAGTTTAATTCTTTTGTTTATCGCTTTTGCAGTTTGGCTTGTTGAGCGCAGAAAAAAAACACATTATTATGGATTCGACTTCGTTTTGTTTCTGGTAGCAGGTTTGTTAGGCACTCTTTTCCTCTCTCTTTGGCTTTTCAGCGCGCATTACTCGGTTCCCAAAAACCTAAACATGCTTTGGCTTATTCCTTCGCATATTATTGTTGCCTTCTTCTTATTGAAAAAACAGAAACCGGTTTGGCTGAAGTTTTATTTTACCGGTACCTATATTTTAATGATTTTACTTTTTATAACATGGCAATGGCTGCCTCAGCATTATAACATTGCTGTAATGCCTTTGGTATTTCTGCTATCGTTCCGCTCAGCATTAATTGCCGTTCATATGCATTATAAAAGCCAATGATGAAAGAGAACCATATCATCATTAATAAAACAGCCCGTTTTTATACGCTGGGCGAACTGAACGAAAAAACAAAGCGAGTTTGGGTGGTGTTGCACGGATGGGGAATGAATGCAAAAGGTTTTCTTGCTTCATTTGAGCCGCTGCAAAATGAAGAGACTTTTTTTATTGCCCCCGAAGCACTTAACCGGTTTTATGTAAAGGGAAGTGGCGGAGTGGTAGGCGCTACCTGGATGACCAAAGAAGACCGCCTGAACGAAATAAAAGATTACACCAATTACCTGGATGATTTGTATGAGCTTTTTGATTTAGAGAAATATGCTCATGTACACATTACAGCGCTTGGGTTCTCGCAGGGGGCATCTACTGTAACGCGCTGGGTAAATGCCACTGAAAAGAAATTTGACACCCTGATAGTTTATGCCGGTGAAGTAGCTCCTGAACTCTTCCCCCTTTCTGAAACATCGGGTTTAAAGCGCACCAAAAACTTTTTCATCTGCGGCACACATGACGAATATTTCACTCCACCGTTGATAGCTCAAATGAAAGCAGCTTATGCCGAAATGAATTTTACTGAATTAGAATTTAAAGGCAGGCATGAAATTATAACAGCGGTGCTAAAACCGCTGTTATAATTCTTATTGGCTTACCATCAATTTCCGGTGCAGAATACCCTTGTTTGTTTTTAGCTGAACCAGATAATATCCTGAAAGAATTCTTCCTAAATCAACCGGTGTTTGCTGTTTCTCGATAAGCGATTCAAATACCTGTTTACCCGAAATATCCAATATCGCTAACTCAGCAAATCCGGTATTCCATTCACTTAAACGAATTTCAAAAGTGCCGTTGCTGGGGTTCGGGGTGATCGTCAAAACTTCATCGGTTGCCTCTTCTATGCCTGTGCAAAGCACCACCTCGATGTTTTCGCTGGCTGTGTTGCTGCAGCCGTTGTTATCGGTGTATGAATAAGTAATTGTTTGTGTTCCGGTAGTTGATGGGGTAAAAGTATTTCCTGTTACACCGGTTCCCGAGAAAGTTCCACCGATCGGGTTTTCACCGCTTAAAGTAATACCGGCAACACCGCTGCAAAGGGTATCCATGTTACCCGAAAGCGTAACTGATGGATTGGTATTTACAATTACTGCTACCGGATTTGAAATTGCCGTGCAGGTTCCCGATGCAGTAACCGAAACGGTATAACTGCCGCTGGCAGTAACAGTAATGCTTGCCGTAGTTTCATTAGTGCTCCATTGATAAGCAGTACCGGCAGATGCCGTAAGTTGCACAGACCATCCGGAACAAAAGGTAGTTACACCCGATGGTGTAATTCCCGCCACTGCATTGTTGCTTACCGCAACTGTAATTGGAGAAGAAATAGATGTGCATGTATTAAAGCCGGTAATGGTTACAGTGTACGTTCCGCTAGTGGAAACGGTAATGCTTTGAGTAGTAGCATTGTTGCTCCACAAATAAGATTGTGCAGCCTGCGATGGAACCGAAAGGATAACACTGTCACCGGGGCAAATAGTGGTTGGTTTATCTGTCAGCACGCTGTTATCGGGTGTGCTTAATACTATCACCTGTTGCGATGCGCTGCTGCTGCAATTATCAGCATCGGTAACAGTCAAAGTGTAAGTGCCGCCCTGACTGACCGTAACGGACTGTGAGACTGAACTGTTGCTCCATGCATAAGCCGAATTATTAGATGCGGTAAGCGTAACACTTCCACCGGGGCAAAAACTTGTAGCTCCGTTAGCAGTAATATTAGCTACAGGAAGCGGATTTACGGTAACATCAGTTGCTATCGACACGGCACTGCAATTATTACCATTAGTAACGGTAACAAGATAATTACCGCTTTGAGTAGCACTGATGGTTTGACCGGTTGCACCGGTACTCCAATGGTAAATTAATCCTGCTGCAGCAGATAAATTCACACTGCTTCCTGCACAGAAAGTGGTGCTGCCGTTTGTTGTAACGGTGTTATCCGGCAGGGCATTTACAGTGACTACTGTTTCCGATGAAACTGCGGTGCAGCTATTGGCACCGGTTACGGTAACCATATACGTACCGTTTTGGGTTACGGTAATATTTTGTGTGGCAGCGTTGTTGCTCCAATGGTAAGTTAATCCTACTGCGGCATTTAATGTTACACTGCCCTCTTGGCAAAAAGTGGTGGTACCTGAAGGCGTTACCGTGTTTGAAGGAACCGCTGCAGCGTTAACATTAACGGCCCCCGAATTAGCATAACAGCCGTTATAAACCTGCACCGTGTAACTTCCCGCACCGGTGGCGCTGTACGATGCACCGGTGGCATTGGCTACAGGTGTTCCGTTATTTAGCCATTGATAGCTGTAACCGGTACCGGTAGATGCATTCAGCGTAACACTGGTACCCGGGCAAAGGCTGGTAGAGCCTGCCGGGGTAACCGCAGCAGTTGGCAAAGAATTAACCGCCACCGCAATAGTATCGGATAAAGAATTGTTAGGCCCCAGCGAAATAAGCACATGGTAGTTGCCGGCCTGCGCAGCGGCATACGAAAATGAGGTAGCCCCCGAAATACTTACACCGTTACGATACCACTGGTAAGTATAACCGGTTCCTTCAATTGTTTTGAGCATTACCGATTGCCCGTTGCAGAACGTAGTAGCCCCCTGCGGAATTACCCTGCGGCTGATAATTAAATTTTCATCTCCACTCTGGTAAGGCATGTATGCAAAGAACACCATCATCATTTCATCGGTGGTAGCTTCACCGGCCGTTACGTTTTGTGGCGGACTGTTTGGATTGTCGGGGTTATTCGAAGTATTATCGTAAGTGGCAATTGCCTTTAGGGTAGAGTTGGCTGGCACCTTTACAGCATTCGGAAAAATATAAGCATCCTGCCAGTGAAAATTCCATTCGGGAATATCTACAAAGCGGATAGTATCGTTAGGTATAGTAGTGATAGCCCAGCTTTTAATGGTTTTGCCGATCAAATGCATGTGCGGAGCAGCCGAAAGGAAAGTATAGTTACCCGAACCCACACTTGCCTGCTCGGTAAATGTTTTGGTTTGCCCTGCCGGAATACTGAGCGAGGGTGTAATGTTCTGCAAATGATTGAGAATAGGCCATACGGTAATTTCGCGTTGGGGCACCGAAGTAATTTTAAAGTTAATGCGCGTGCTGTCCACCAGGCCCTGGCTACCGGCCGGATAGTGAACCTGTACCACAATGTTGGTATTGGCCGGTAAACGGAAACCCGTACCTACCGGTGTATAATAGGGCGAAGCCCCGGGGGTGTATCCCGAAATTAATTTGGAGGCAACAGAACCGGTCCCTCCGGCATTGTTATAACCGGGGCCTGCCTGATTGGCGTCTAACTGTGCCGGCACGTTGGTAGAATCCTGAAACACCAGCACGTGATGCACTATCTGGGTGTTTCCCGGTATTACTTCTATACCGGTTATGTAACTTCCGGCAGTAACCGTAGTGATAATAGGAAAGTTGCGGTAAACATCGTTGTTGGCGCTTACGGTATACGTAGGTATCCGAACCGACAGGTTCACCGTTCCCAAAGCGCTGGCGTTTGTATACGTTGGCTGCGCGGGTGCCAGCGTAATATCTCCCTGCGGCCTTCCACCGCTTACCCAGTTATTGATTTTGTCGATGTCGGTTTGCGACAACACACGTTCGGCCACATAGTGTTTGTAGTTTTCATCGGGCGGCCAGGGCGGCATTTTTTTATTGGTTACATCTGCACTCATGCTGAATGCATTATTGTAAGCATCGGCATAGGTCATTAACGAAAAAGGGGCTATGCCACCGGTATGATGGCACTTGGTGCAGTTAGCATATAGTATAGGAGCAACATCCTGACTCCAGGTGGGTATTTGCGCCCACGCTTTAAAAAAAGATAAAAGAATGAATAAAGCGGGTAGCGTTTTTTTCATGCCGGATAGTTTGTGTTCTGTAAATTTAAAAATAGCAATTTGCTTTTAATACCCGTTGCCGTAAGTAAAGTAACAAACAAAGGACATATTATCTATGAACCTGGTAAATTACTGCATCACCGGCTTGCCGTCTTTTGCCACTAAGCGAAAGCGCACTTTGCTGTTTACATCCTGGCCTAAGTAAAAGGCGGGCTTAAAGGTAAAATCGCGCAGGCGGTTAACCAGGTCAACCAGTTGTTTAAGGTATTCAAAGTCCTGCTGCTTAAAGGTGCGCGGCTCAAAAGCAAAGTTGTAGTTACCCGCTTTGCCTTTGCAGTTTACCTCGGCAGTTACATCGCAAAAAAAATGGCTCTTGTGGTCAAAGATAAATGCATCGGCTGCCTGTTTCATAAACTCCTGTTTAAAGTCCGAATACTTTTCGGGCGCCTTGCTGAAGAAACGTTTGTCTTCTGTGCCGTTTATTTTACACAAATCAATGGAAGGTGTGGTGGCAATCACGCTGTCCACCGCATCAAAATCAACACCTGTGTTTTGCGCAGTGACGGAAAAGAAAAAAACAATATGCAGTAACAGAATAAGAGAAACGCTTTTCATAGTTGCAATTTAAATCAGAATAAGGGTAAATAAAAAGCCCGCTTCTTTTGAAGCGGGCTTTTAAAATCAATTTCACTAACCAATTACTTAGTAATAGTCAATTGTTTTTCAGCATTCAACTTGCTGCCAACTACATGGATTACATAAATTCCATTAGGTACTGCAGAAGTATTCAGTTTGTAGTTCAGCTGTTTCACGTTACCTGCATTTTCCGAAAGCATTACTCTTCCGTTCAGGTCAAGCAATTCAATTCTTACATCGGTATTGTCGGTCAATGTAATTTGAACATTCACTTCTGATGAAGCAGGGTTAGGGAACACGGTAAACTTGCTCACTAATTCCAATCCGGTAATGCCAACGTTAGAAGTAACAGTAAACGAAGCGGTACCGGTGCATGAGTTCTGGTCAGTTACGGTAACCGTGTAAGTTCCGGCACCAAGGCTGTGAAGGTCTTCGGTATTAGCAGAATTACTCCAGGAGTAAGTGTATGAACCGGTTCCGCCCACAGCAGTAATATTAACCCCACCGTTGTTACCGCTGGTAGCGTTTGTAACCGTTCCGGTTACTGTAACAGAAGCCGATGGTTGATTAACAGTAGCCGATAAACTGAATGAACAGTTGTTAGCATCGGTAATAGTAAGTGTATAGGTTCCTGCCGCTACATTTGTAAGGTTTTGTGTATTGGCATTGTTGCTCCAGTGATAAGTAATAGTTCCTGTTCCACCGGTTTCGGTTACAGTAACTCCACCGGTTGATGAACCAAAGCAATTAACATTAGATGTAGAAGCACTTCCCGAAGGTCCGCCCGGAGCAGTTACAGAAGTAGCTGCAGTTGCCGAACACCCTTTACTATCGGTTACAGTTACCGTAAAGTTTCCTGAACCAAGGCTGGATATAGTAGCGGTATTGCCGTTGTTGCTCCAGTGGTAAGTATAGTTAGGTGTTCCTCCCGATGGTGTAACAGTGGCACTGCCGGTGCTTGCACCGCAGGTAGTTTGTGTTGCAGAAGCATTAGCTCCAACAGCACTTGACGGTTGACCAACGGTAACAGAAGCAGTAGCTGTTCCACCACCCGCATCAGTTACAGTAACTGTATAGTTACCCGCTGTCAGGTTGCTGATAGTAGCTGTAGTTCCGCTATTGCTCCAGGCATAAGTATAAGTAGTTCCACCGCTTGGCACAGCTGTAGCAGTACCATTGTTTCCGCCAAAACAACTCACGTCAGTCTTGGTAGCAGTAGAGGTTATAGAGGTAGTTGTTCCACAGGAGCCTGCAGCAAAAGTGGTAGACTGCGAAGCATTTACAGCCGGGCAGGTTCCTCCTTGTCCGATTACGCGTAAAAAGTTTTTAGGAAATCCCGGAATGCTGTATTGTGTAGCAAGTGCTGAAAGTTCTCCGTTAACGGTAAGTGCATTCGTTACAATTGTTACATAAACCAGCATTTGATATTGTCCGCAAGCTGCATTGGTTGTACCGCTTACCAGAAAACATCCGGTAGTGCCACCGGCATAGGTAGCAGGTGTTTGGCTGAATGCAGCGGTCAACCCTGTTGGCAAATTACGGATACTGTCGAAAGTAACAGACGTAACAGTTACAGCACCGCCAGCAGCGGTTGTGGGAACTACAAAAGTATAAGTCTGGCTGTATGCCACCCCTTGTTGAATACAAGGAACATTGCTTGAAACAGGCCCCAAACCTGAAGTTATACCCGCATCCGGAGTACAAACAGAGCCACCGGTAGTGGTAAAGGTTAAATCAACTCCGTTAGAAGTTCCTCCGCCATTAACTCCTTTAGCACGGAAGTGATATGTTGTATTAGGTGTTAGACCGCTGAGATTAGCTATTATTGGAGTAGCCGAACTTCCGGTTACCGGAGATGGAGTTGCTGCTGCAGAGCTGCCATATGAAGTTGTTAGTCCCCAATCAAAAGTGGCGACAGTAGAGTTTCCATTCGCATTAACCGACCCGTTCAAAGTTGCCCCGGTAGATGTTACACCAGTAGCAGCATTAGTTACCACCGTTGCTGGTGTTACTCCACTGGCTGTGTTTAAAGTTAAATATGGGTAGAATAAGAAGTTCTGAATAAAGAAATATTTACAGGTAGTACTGCTCGTAAAAGCAAGATTAGTACTCCAGTTGGCAAAACTCGAATTAGCTCCGTAATTCCAATAGAAAGAACTGTTGCGAGGTGCAATCTTGTTGGTATCGCCTAAACCTGCACTGCCGCAATGATCCCGGTACGATGCGAGTACATATAACTGATCAAGCGTATCACCTTTAAAGTCAATACGAATTCCAGCAACATGCCCTGCAGGCAATGTAAGGTGAGGCATAAAAGTAGCCAGATAAAAAAGTGAATCAGTAGGGAAAAAATTCTGATTTACAATTATCGTGTCTGACCAAAGTGCTGTAGTATTTAAGGCAGAATTTACTCCTACACCGGTAACGGTTGCTGTCGATTTATCAAATACCGAAACCATAAATGTATCGTTAAGGCCGCTTTGGTTAGAATGTGCAAGTATTAAGTCAAAACTATCAACTGTAACCGTAGTCCCCGCTTTAGCAGTACCGGCAAAGTTGTTGTTCACATCAATCAGTGTATCATAAGTCTGCACTGCATACCGCAACGAAAAGTTCGAAGTATTCAGGTTGTTCTTATTAATATTCCATGAGAAATAGTGCATGGTATCCGGTGGTGTGTGCTGATGCTGCCATTTTACATCAAACGAATCATAGTCGATAGCAATGTTGCTTACGCTGCGGTTCGGGTCAAGCGTAATATGCCTCACCGGCACATTTGCACGTGATACTTGTTTTAAATGACTTGAAATTTCGCTGGGCGAAAACTGTGCATTGGCGCATAATGCAACCACTGCAAATAAGAGTGTAAAAAATTTTCTCATAGTGTGTATTGTTTTAGGAGGTGTCAAATGTAATTATTTCTTATTTCCAAGAAAAAAACGAAAGCCCTCTGAAAATTCAGAGGGCTTTCGGCAAATAATAGCTTGTAAACTATAACCAAATAGCTATAAAAATATCTTGATGATGTCGCCTACTTTTATCGGCTTGTCCATTAAGTTTTTGTTATCAGCTTTCAGTTTGTCAATGGTGAGACCGCGGTATTTTTGGGTTATATTCCAAAGCGTATCTCCCGGCTGCACCACATGAAAAATACAGTTACAGTTTTTGTCTAACTCAATTTTGTTGCTTGCAACATTATTACTATCCGTTAGAGTATCGGTAACCATTGTCATATCCGTGTCGGCTAGAGTTTCTGTTTTTGCAACAGTATCAACTATTATAACCAGTTTTTCAATTACCTTATTAGTAAATGCCTGCGCATATGTAGGCGACACTGCAGAAGATGGTACCGGCATCACAAGTTTCAGTTTCTGTCCGGAATAAACAGTTGCATTTTTCAGCTTGTTCCATTTCTTAATAGAAGCAACTGTGATGTTGTATTTAGAAGCAATTTTCTGAATGGTTTCGTTTTTCTTCACCTTATACCATACTGTTTTAGCAACTGTTGAAACGGCAGGTTCAAAGTTCTGAACCAGTTGAGATGGGTCGTTCATTATCTCCTCTTTCCTAGCTTCAAACAAGGCAAAATAGTTAATAGGAAGATTCAACGCAAATCCATTTTGAGTGTAAGGAATTACTCCCATTTTAATACTTGGATTCAGAAATTGCAACTCATCTTCGCCAATACCAAGTATAGACGAAATATGTTTCAAACTGACTTTAGAAGTTATAAGCACCGTGTCTACAGCATACAATTCGCGCTTAGGCTCCGATGAAAGCAACTTGTAATCTTTGTATTGATTCATGATGTACACAGCTGCAATGTATGTAGGCACATAACTTCTTGTTTCGGCAGGAAGATAATTACAGATAGCCCAGAAGTTTTTCACTCCTCCCGCACGGGCGATTGCTTTGTTCACGTTTCCGGGTCCCGAATTATATGCAGCCAGCACTAACTGCCAATCGCCATATAAACCGTACAACTTCTTTAAATAATCAGCTGCTGCTTCGGTGGCTTTAACAGGGTCGCGTCTTTCATCAATATATGAGTTGATATTTAAACCCAACTGCGCTCCGGTGCCATACATCAACTGCCATAAACCTGTGGCTCCTGCCCTCGAAACAGCTACAGGATTAAAAGCAGATTCGACAATAGGCAGATACTTGAACTCCAACGGAATTCCTTTGCGATCAAGTATCTCTTCAAACATGGGGAAGTAAATCTGCGAATTGGCAAGCGAGCGCGCCATAAGTCCTCTTCTTCTGTAGGCGAACAAATCAATAAACGATTTTACCTGCTGGTTGTATGTCAATTGCACGATACTCGGAATCAACTTCATCTTCTCCTTTATCTCCGCATCGGAATACTTAGGAATAAAATCGTAGGGCATATTGATGCTGGCCAGTAATTCATCATCCCCCACAAAAAATTTATCGCGGGTAAAAAGATTGAATGACATACTGTCTAACTGGCAAATAACCGGATCAATGCAAACTGAGTCGGAAGTATAATAATTGGAATAAGCAGGTCGAATGAATGCCGTTGCAAACAGAAAAACTGCGATAGTCCTGAAAAGTTTGGTTCTCATGGCTAAGGGTTTTATGTAAAAATAACGCATTCGATGGTCTTAATATTTTACGGCTTTATTATTTGTAAATTTTAACCGAGCCAAATTAACTATTTAGAATATGTATGGCACATGGTTTTCAACGGTCGTTTTTATCTATTGTAAAGTTAAATGAGCAGTTGTAAAATAAAAACGCCTCTCAAAATATGAGAGGCGTTTAAAAATTAAGATTGATTCAATTTATTGTTTTTCAAAAATTCTTCTTACCGGGCTAAAACCTGAATTATCAATATTGTATGAATAATTTAAAGGAGTAGCCGTAAAATCATAAACCGGATCAACAAAACCAGCGGTTGCAACAAAATTTGGTAAAAATTGCACAGGCATTACCATCGTAGAATCGGAAGTAAACATAAAGTATGCAGCATCTTTTAAAGAGCTTGCACTTCCGGATACGTTGCTGGTACTAAATACCCCGCGACCTACTTTACTGACTGTAGCCGGAGCTCCATTTGATGTGCGGGCATAATCACCCGATACATCCAACGCATCACTAATATTGGTAACGGCTACCAACCTTGTACCGCTTCCGTCAAAACCGTACTGATTGGTTGCACTATAGGTAACT
>CAIYOV010000150.1 GCA_903927935.1 uncultured Bacteroidota bacterium
AGCACAGCCGCCCAACAGATTGTCGGAATTTTCATTTTTAAACGCGTTTATATTGCCACTCATTGCGCCAAATGCAATCATCAGACTTTTGTAAGTTAATCCATTCATGTAAGTTTGGTCACTTGCAATCGCCTGAACGCTTGCACTCGTAGGTTCTTCGTGCTTAGATATGACGGGCTGTATGTTTTCCTTTTGACATGAACCCAATCCAACTATTGTAATTATTGCAACTGCAACGTAGGATTTAATTGATTTTGTTTTCATAATTAGAATTTTAATTGTTTGTTTTTGGGTTCTTTAACGCGGGTGCTTACAAAAGGTTCCTGTATTTCCTTACATTCATACATATCCCAATTTGTATTCGTTCCTAATTGGTTGAAATAATACACGCGCGCTGATTTTTAAATTTGCAATTTTTCACGATGCAAAGATGAGCCTCTTTGACTCTAAAGCGTTACATAATCACTGAAAGGAGTTACGTCATTCACACATTGAAGGGATGAACTGATTATGCTGATGAAAGACAAAATAAAAGAATGATGCGGTGCAGAAGGGAGAAGAAATATTTAATGGAAGATGTTTATGCCAACGATTATTAGCGCGGGGCAGTCTTGATATACCGGTATATATTTTATAACAAACTATTTGATCAAAACTTAAACTACAATAGACTTTCAGAAATTATTGTATCCGTTCATAATTCCAGGTTAATTGAGGCTTCACCGGTCCAGGGAATAATTGGAACCATTTATTGGTGTAATCGTCAGAAAGATGGATGATCAAATTTGCTTCAAACGGAAATTTGTAATAGGTCTCCTCTCCGACCTGGAAAATGTTGATGGTAAAAATTCCCTGGTTTAATAAGTTCTTAGGAATAGTAAAGCATACCCTGTATTTGCTACCATCATCCATGGACTGCTGTTCAAATTCAGGAGCCGAGGAAAACACGGGGTTTCCACTCATTGTATAAAGAGCCATTGCCAACCCGCTGCCGCCATTGTTTTTCAGAACATTGAAATCGAGTTCCACGTAAATGTCTTCATTGGTAAAAAAAACGGCTTCCTTCTCCGTTCGCATTGTGTAAATAGTAAATCTTGTAAAACTAAGATTATCGTTGCCCGGTGCCCCCTTTGTATTTTCCCAGTTTTGTGTATTTGGCTGTAGGTCTACTTTTTCAGGATTAAGTTTAACTCTTCTTTGTTCTTTTAACCGATGAAATACATCTTCCATGTAATGCGAAATCTCGCTTCCGGTATTTCCTTCAGAACTTATTTGCCCCTTTTCAAGGCGGATAGTGTGGTGGCAATAATTGAATAACTCATTCATATTATGGCTGGCTATAATCAAAGTTTTACCCTGTGCAATTAATTCTTCGAGCTTTTTTTTGCATTGCATGGTAAATTCAGCATCGCCTACTGCAATTACTTCATCAAATATCATAACATCAGCTTCGAGAAAGGCAATGACTGAAAAAGCCAAGCGTATATACATGCCCGATGAATAATATTTAACAGGCGTTTCAATAAATTTTCCAATTCCGCTGAATTTCAAAATGCTGTTAAACCGGGAATTAACTTCTTCCTTTGTCATTCCCAGCAGGGTTCCGCTCAAGTAGATATTTTCTCGACCGGTCAGGTCGGGGTGAAAACCGGTTCCCACATCCAATATTGCAGCTATTTTCCCATACGTTTCAACTGTGCCTGAAGTGGGATAGCTGATTCCACTAAGGATTTTCAATAAAGTGCTTTTACCAGCACCGTTTGCGCCTATAATTCCTAAAGTTTCGCCTTTCTTAAGCTCGAACGAAACATCTTTGAGTGCCCAAAAATCCTCTTCCTGTCTTTGTTGCTCATCAGTTAAAAAGGTTTTAAAAAAACGAACAATGTCCTGCTTTAAACTGCTTTTTTGCTTCTGATTAACCTGATAGCATTTTGAAAGATTCTTTACACTTATCATTACTTCTCCGGGCATAACTTCGTCATTTATTTTTTCGGGTATTTCAGGGCTTTCTATATCCAGTCCGAAATCCGATTTTCCATTTTCTTAAAAT
Source organism: uncultured Bacteroidota bacterium (assembly GCA_903927935.1). Lineage (GTDB taxonomy): Bacteria > Bacteroidota > Bacteroidia > Chitinophagales > LD1 > Bog-950. Next base: position 2,051 of record CAIYOV010000150.1, read on the forward strand.
TAATAATGCCACCCACAGTTAAAATAAAAACAAAAACAAAAGAGCCCGCATAATATAATGATGGTGGCTGCCCCCCAAAAAGGGACCAACGAAATCCTTCTATAACCCCTGCCATAGGATTGAGATAAATAAAGGGATGATATTTGTCCGGCAGCATAGTGGTTGGATAAAAAACAGGGGTGAGCCAAATGCCAAAACTAACCAGAAAGGGAATGATGTGGTGAACATCGCGGTACCTTACCGTCAGAGTGCTCAACCAAAGTCCTGCGGCCAAACCGCAAAACAGGGCTATTAATATAAAAAACGGAAGGGCAATTATCTCGATGCCGGGTACCTTTCTATCAAAAACCATCACTACAAACATCAATAAAAGAGTGATTAAAAAATCAGATGCTCCCGAAAGCACTTTAGATAAAGGGATAATAATTTTAGGGAAACTAATTTTTTTAATCAAATCGCGCGATTGAATAAGCGAAGTGCCTGCGTTCCCCATCAGAAAACTGAAATAGCTCCACACACTTATTCCCGAAAGGGCAAAAAGAGGGTAGGGAATACCCCCCGTATTTACTTTTATTATTTTACCAAAAAAGAAGGTAAAGATGAGCAGTGCGGTAACCGGCTGAATAACCGACCAAAGCACTCCCAGAAATGTTTGAGCGTATTGAACTTTTATATCACGATAAGCAAAAGTGAAAATTAACGCCCGGTGTTTCGAAATATCCCGAAAATATGCCGAAAGACTTTTGCTTCCGGCTTCAATTACCCTTTTTTCCACAAAGTCGAAAATAGTATTTTAAGTGGAGCGGGTAAATGTTCTTTTATTAAAAAAGCGATTATTGGGGTTATATATATTTCGTCCTATTTCCTAAAGTTTCATCATCCGCTAGATTTAATCTTTATGGATTCATCTATCGCGTAATTTTTCAAAAAAAATATCGGCACCTTCATATAATTCAACTTCATTTCTTGACTCTAATTGAGTAATAAACGTATTAATATCTGGAGCATATTGAATAACCTTTTTAAAAATTTCAGGAGTATGCATATCTTCAGGTAGTTTATTGAGTATAGTGTCTAGTTTGAAGATACTTTGCTCAAGTTTCATTTTACTTTCTTCTTCATCAATATTGTAAGTGTTAACTATATGCATTCTTAAACCTTCAGTTAATGCTTCTTTAAGTTCTTTAATAGTATTTATCTTTCTATCTAAGTTTTCCCTTTTTAACGAGTCGATATACCATTCATAAATCTTGCTGACCAGATCATTGAAAATGCTCTTGTTTTTTCTTTCCACAGGGTTCGATTCAGGGAATTCGCACTTACAATATTCCTCGTGTATATTCTTTAGCATAGCCGAATCGCAGAACCGAAGGGTATATTCTGCGGGAAAGTTGATTACGTGAAAATAAACGCCTAAGTTTAATCGGTTGCAATAATTAATAAAGTCTGGAGCTTCGAACCAATTTTTTTTCATTATACAAGATGATATATCAATAGAAATCTTCTTGTTATTACAGTATTCATATAAATATCCAAAATTTTCCATTACCAGGTCAAAATCAGCGTTTATCCGTATGCTTTCATATATTGGTTTTTGAAGTGAATCAATAGATACATTGAAATGGAAATTCCCTTTCAGCAACAGATCCTTTACCCGACTGTTTAAGACAGTTCCGTTTGTTTGAACAGAAATACTGCACTCTGGATTTATTTCAATGATTTTATCCCAGATTTCATAGTAAATCTTTACCAGAAAAGGTTCTCCTCCATAAAATTTTGCTTCATGTAGGTAAGGAATATACTCTTCCAGTTGTTTTACAAAATTAGAATTATACGGGCTTTCATAGGCCGGTAATTTTTCCCTGTTACTCCTTATGGACGAGGAAAATGCCCCTGAACACATTATGCATTCAAGATTACAGGTGTTGTTTAGTTCGAATTCCATGACAGTCGGATATCCGTTCCTGTCTGGAGCTTCATCATACATCTTCGATTTAATGACATCGAAAGTTCGTGCTGTCATTTGATTATTACAATACTGGCATCCTAACGAAAGATCATTATGCGTGATAAATTCCCTAAGTTTTTCTGCATTTTGTCCATTCCATATTTGTTTAATGCTATTTACAGGATAAACTCCTAAAACATGTGTACGATTAAAACAGCATGAAACTGCTTTTCCATTGTGCCCGAAGTATATATTTCTGAACGGAGCATAACAAAGGGTTTTCTGTGGAACCGGTGAGCGTGTAAGGTTGTATTGCCTCAAGATTTCAGAATCCACAGGAATGAATAGCTTCTCTGTTGCGTTGGTTTTAATAAAAAAATCGCTTATCAGCTTAGCAATAGTCATGATGTTTGTAGTTTAGTATTGAAAAATAAGAAGTCGGAAGGAATTTCTTACGTTGTTACGCCTAATCATTTTTATGTAGTTCTTTATTTGATCAATATTACTTTTGATTAAATAAAATGGTCAGTCAGTAATGACTAACGGTATATGACTTATCATCTAATAGATAAATTATCTTATGCCGGTAACAGGGAGTTAACATTGTTTGCCAATGAAACTACTTACGATCAACGTAAAGACTAATAATCCCGCCTACTCAAAACTTCATTTAATCCTAAAGGTGATTAACTCAAATTAGTATTTATATAGAAAAGGCTTCCTTCAGCGATTGATAATGATCAGCAAATGTTTTCTTACGTAGATTTTCCATCTTGGGCTTGTTAACCAGTGACAGCATTCCGAGGCAGTTATCATTACAAACATCAGCAGTACAGCGCATTGGGCTATCACTAAGATTTAAAGTTCCATCAAACATGTTCCCAAGCGGCTTCCGTATAGTGGAACAATTAAAAATATCCCCTTTAGGGTCCATTGAAAATGAATTTTTCCCGGCATTACATAACTGATTTTTAAACTTCAATTTTTTCATGCTGTTTAATCGTTCATTAGGGGTAAGGGAACGAAGATCATTAATAATATCAAGTTGCTCGCGAGTATAATTTTGCGGGTATTCTTTACCCTCGTATAAACCTATAAATGGCTTTGGCACTATGAATTCCACTCCATGTTGCTTCATGAATTTAAAGTCTTCTTGAATTTTCTTGAATAGGTTTGGGTAGGTTACATAATTTACAACGATGCTAAACCCTTTTTCTACATACAAATGATAATTATTAATAAACTGCAACAAACTCTTCTCTGTGTGTTGACCAATATGCACTGATGCATTTATTAATGTAATATTTTCTGGTGTTACTTCATTCGCAAATGAGATAGTGTTTTTGTTATAAAGATTTGTCGAAATTTGGATTGGGTGAAATGGTTTTAAGGTATTTACCAGTTTGCTAAAATTTGGGTACAAAAAAGGTTCCCCCCCTCCAATAAACAAATGCCAGCTACGTCCTGTCTTATTGAACGCTTCTAAAATTTCATCCGGTGTATAACGACCAACAGCCGGATCTTCTTTTACATATGCTGGAGAAAAACAGTACACACATTTGAAATTACATAAATCATTAATCCGCCAACCTATCCTGTTTTCATATTGACTGAAAAGTTTAAAAAAGTCGTTGTATTCGTTTATATCCAGCATGGTTTAAATTAATTAAGAAACAGGTAGTCATCCAAATTTAATTCAAATTTTAACATTGCTTGATAAAATTTGAAAATCATTCAGCAATCTGATTGCGCATGATAAAGTAAAATCAACCGAAGTATAGGTATGATAACTGTCGAACTTTTTGTTCCCAACACAAACCTCAAAAAGAGCATCTTCAAGATTTGTTGATTTTAATATTTTGATAATATCTACTCCGTCATTTGGAGTTAGTTTATTAATTAATGAGAGCGAAAGATATAGTGAAAAGCTGTTTGCTATTTCTCTATTTACTCTCAAATCTACCGAGGTAATTTGTTTTCTTATTTCTTCTGCTAACTGGTCGCATTTAGTCGTATTGAAAAAACATGAATGCTTTTGAAATTTTGCCAAAGTCAGGTAATACATTGCGGCATTATCATAGTGCAAAGAACTTGATAATTCCTTTTTTATATCCTCATTATTAAATGGGATTTCTTTTTCGGCAATCTCTGTTGTATAGCCATTTATTGCCATCATGATGTACACATTCATTCTGACAATTATTTCGGAATCATCAAACTCCGCCATTTTAAGCTTATTCGCATTTTTTAAAAATACTCGGTAAGATTTCAGATATTCAGCAAACAGAAAAAAGTAGTCGGGAGATTGTATCAGCGTTTTAAACGATGGCTTTAACCATGTATAAAATAATTTATCGTTTGACCGGTTATTTAATAACACATGACGATTAACCGTTTTTCTTTTGTAAAGCGATAGAACCTGGTTAACTAGAGCTGTGTCATCAAGGTCAAAGGGTAAAAATGGGAAAGCGGTTCCAATAGCATTATTGTACCAAAATTTATATATCCTTTTATCCGTATAATCTATCTTTTCAAGAAAATCAAGCGCTTTCCCCACAATTGTATGCACCCTTAAATCATCAATTTCGTGAAGGTGGTAAATAATATGTGCTGTTAAAAATGGAGACTCTCCAATGTAGAATTTTTTACGATCACCAGTTGACGCAAAAAGCTCAAACTCCCCGTTGGGTTTCTGTTTGCTCAATAATGTCGAAATCAGTTGATTCTTTAGATTACTAATAATTTCGTTTTGCATTTGAGGGTAAGGCATTAATGGAAATAGTTCTTAGAATGTCTATACTTCAATAAGATATTCTTTGAGGTAGGGCTGATGATATACTTCATTTTTCAACACTTCTGCTTTACCTTTCATTCTCAACATTATTTCTTCCGTTCCATAAAGTGAAATAGTTACACTTATATACTTGGAGAGAAAATTTAAGATGGGATGAGGCACCCTTGCACGTATCAGGTTGCAGTAAATCGAATATAATTTTATCTGTAGGTTATTTGGCAACGGCTTTAAAGTACGGAAAACTAAACGTGAAACGTGAAAATAAGCGTTAAGATTTTTTTCATCCATAGATGCATTTTCTTTCTTTAAGGAGAAATCAAATTTGTTATGGATAACTAAATTTTCTTCAATCAACAGCCGGAACTTAAGCGGGTTTTCTTTAAGCAATTCATAAGGAAGAACTATCACATTCTCATGACCGAATTTTTCGCGATATAAATTAATTGCATAATTGTAATCAAGAAAGGTAGAAAACATTTCTTCGTGTGTTTTCATCATTTCTTCGCAGCTAAGTGTGCCGCCCATTGAAATGTATTGCGCATAAATGGAAGAAAAGATGGTGCTGTATCCTCTGGTTATCATCAGCACTTTGGCTTTAGGAAATAGGCCGTGAAGCGTTTCACACATTCGGTTTTGAAAACTCCGGTAGTCATATTGTTCTGTGCCGGTCAATCCATACCAAAAAGGTCGCCCCTGCCACAACATTAAATCTTCACAGGTTAAAACGAAATTTTCCCAAACTTTTTCGTTATGCTGAACGTCATCAGCCAATTTCCAGGCATTATAAAAACCTTGCGCTACATATTTAGGCTGAAAATAAATTTCGGGATGTTCGTTAAACCAATTTTGTAAGAAGGTAGAGCCTGCTTTTGGAAAGCCCACATGCAAAAGAACATTCGCCATTTTCTGTTTCTATTATCTTGCTCCTATTAAAACAATAAAATTAGAAAAACATATTACATCCGGTTTTAGGTGAAGATTTTAAAGGATGACATTTACTGCTGTTGTGATGCTGATGAATTACTTCCCCCCGAATTTTTCTTTCAGCATTTTCTGCATCGAAATCATTTCATCACGCATTTTTGCTGCTGTCAGATAATCGGTTTGTTTAGAAGCTTCCAGCATCTTTTTACGCGTTGACTCAATAGCTTTATGTAATTGGTTGGCATTCATGTATTGCGCTACCGGCTCTGCTGCAAGGCTTACTTCATCTTCTAATTCAATATAAGCATCTGGCGAAATACGCACATTAAGCACTGATGTTGCCTGCATGATATCTTCTTTGCTTTTAAAAATAGTGAGTGGCGTAATATTGTGATCCAGATTGTATTTTATTTGTTTTTCTCTTCTCCGATTGGTCTCATCAATGGTTAATTGCATACTGTTCGTTATTTTATCAGCATACATAATTACTTTACCATTAACGTTTCGAGCAGCACGGCCTGCGACCTGAATCAAACTTCTACGGTTTCGTAAAAATCCTTCTTTGTCAGCATCTAAAATTGCAACGAGTGAAACTTCGGGCAAGTCCAACCCTTCGCGCAAAAGATTTACCCCAATCAGTACATCAAATTTCCCGAGACGCAGGTCGCGGATAATTTCAACGCGATCAAGAGTGTGGACTTCGCTGTGAATGTAGCGGCACTTGATGCTTAACCTTGCCATATATTTATTCAACTCTTCTGCCATCCGTTTTGTAAGCGTGGTTATTAATACGCGTTCATTCTTTTTTATACACTCATCAACCTCTTCCAGCAAGTCATCAATTTGATTTAAGCTAGGACGCACTTCAATTGGCGGGTCAAGCAAACCGGTTGGGCGAACCACTTGCTCAACAAAATTCCCTTCGGTTTTTTCCATTTCATAATCTCCCGGAGTGGCACTTACATAAATCGCCTGTTTCATCAATTTTTCAAACTCAGGAAAATTCAGCGGACGGTTATCGAGTGCCGAAGGAAGACGAAAACCATATTCCACCAAATTCATTTTGCGCGACCGGTCGCCACCAGACATACCGCCAATTTGCGGAATGGTTTGATGGCTTTCATCTACTACCAATAAAAAGTCATCGGGAAAGTAATCGAGCAGACAATATGGTCGGGTGCCTTTAGCTCTACGGTCTAAAAAGCGTGAATAGTTTTCAATTCCCGAACAATAACCGAGTTCACGCATCATTTCCATATCAAACTCTACGCGTTCTTTCAAACGGGCAGCTTCAATATGTTTTCCTACTTCTTTAAAATATTGAATCTGTGTATTCAGTTCAAGTTGAATTTCATCTAAAATCCGAATCAGTGAATCTTTTGAAGTAACATAAAGATTGGCAGGAAAAATAGAAGTGGTGGTCAACTTTCCGAGGGTTCTGCCGGTAGACGTTTCAAAACTTTCTATCTCTTCAATTTCATCGCCAAAAAAAGTTACACGAAAAGCATAGTCTAGGTATGGCAAGGCAATTTCAACTACATCACCTTTTACCCGAAAAGTTCCGCGCTGTAATTCTTCTGCACGTGAGTAAAGTGCATCAACTAATTTATGCAGGAACCCATTGCGCGCAATTTTCTGTCCCGTATGTATGCGGATAATTCCGTTCTCAATCTCCACCGGATTTCCTAAACCATAGATACAACTCACCGATGCCACAACAATAATATCTCTGCGACCGGAAAGCAAAGAAGCGGTTGCACTCAATCGCAGTTTATCAATTTCTTCGTTTACAGATTGGTCTTTTTCAATGTAGGTACCGCTCGAAACAATGTAGGCTTCGGGTTGGTAGTAATCGTAGTAAGAAACAAAGTATTCTACTGCATTATCAGGAAAAAACTGTTTAAATTCACCGTAAAGCTGTGCTACTAAAGTTTTGTTATGTGTAAGAACGAGCGTTGGCTTCTGTGTTTGTTGAATAACATTGGCTATGGTAAATGTTTTCCCAGAGCCAGTTACACCTAGCAGTACCTGGTGTTTTTCATTCTGAACAACACCTTCTGTCAGTTGCCTGATTGCTTCGGGCTGGTCACCAGCGGGCTGATATTTTGTAGTTAAATTGAAATCCATCGAACTGCAAGATTACTATTTACGCTTCACAGTTTACGCATTCTACACTCTTACTTGAAGGATATTTTTATTTTAGCACTCCTAAAAAAATAAATATGGACTTATCAGAAATTGTAGCTATTCCGGGAATGCCGGGTTTATTCAAAATTACTGCCCGCAGAAATGATGGTTTGATTGTTACTTCATTTACCGATGACAAAACGCAATTCGTTTCGGGCAGAACCAATCTTTTTACCACGCTTGATAACATTACTATTTATACTACCGAAGACCCGATTGTGCTGAAAGAGGTACTTTCTTCCATAAAAAAAGACGGAACGGCTGTGCCAGATGCAAAAGATGAAAAAGCTTTGAAAGCATGGATGGAGAAAGTTCTTCCGAATTACGATAAAGAGAAAGTGCATGTGAGCGACATGAAGAAATTGGCTAAGTGGTATAACATTCTCGATTCGAAAAACCTTATTGATGAACTGATTGCAGAAAAAGCAGTAGGTGAAGAAGGTGAGAACAGCGAAGCGAAAAAAGATTTACAGAAAAAAGAAAGTAAACATATTGCTACTAAATCTGATCAGGGTTCAAAAGCCACCAGCAAACCTGCTCCGGTACGGAAAATAACTACTCCAAGAAAAGCTACGTAACAAATGACTTTACAGAAAAATCAGGCCATCGAAATTCCTGTGCGTAAGAAAAGAAATTTTGTTGCCGAAGATTTCGACCCGTCTATTTGGGAAACCATTGAACCTTATTACAAAAATCTTTTAGAGCGAAACATCTCTTCATTAGAAGAATTAAAAAAATGGCTGTACGATTGGAGCGAATTAGACGCTGTGCTTGGTGAAAACGGTCGATGGATATACGTTCGCACAACAATTGATACTTCAGATGAAAAAGCCAAGGCGGCTTTAGTGAATCAGTACACCAATATCTATCCGAAGCTAAGTGTGCAGATGAATTTATTGGATAAAAAATTTGTGTCTTGTCCTTTTACGAATGAATTAGACCAGGCAGTTTTTTTTACCACTATTCGCAAAGTAAAGAAGTCGCTCGAACTTTTCCGCGATGAAAATATTCCGCTGCAAAGCCAGTTGCAGATGAAGCAAAGCAACTTCGACCAGATTGCAGGCGCGCAGAGCATTCATTATAATGGCGCAGAACTTACCGTGCAGCAGGCACAGGTTTATTTAAAAAGCAACGACCGTAAACAACGCGAAGATGTTTATCGCCTTATAAGCGAACGCAAATTACGGGATGCCGAAAAACTGGATACGCTCCTTTCTGAACTGATTCAACTTCGTACGCAAATTGCCAAGAATGCCGGTTTCGAAAACTTTATGGAGTATCGCTTCAGCGAACTCGCGCGCTTTGATTACACACCGGAGGACTGCATTAAGTTTCATACTTCGATAGAAGAAGTGCTGATGCCTCTCGTGAACCAATTGTGCGATGAAAGGAAAAAAGAACTTCGTTTAGATGTGCTCAAACCCTGGGACAGAGATAATGACACCAGCGGAAAGGCACCTCTTAAGCCCTTTAATTCTACCGATGAACTAATTGAAAAAACCATTCAGTGCTTCAACCAATTGGATACTTATTTCGGTGAGCGAATTGAAATAATGAAGCGCATGAATTACCTCGACCTTGATTCGCGAATGAAGAAAGGCCCGGGTGGTTATAACATGACTATGCCCGAAATTGGCGTGCCGTTCATTTTCATGAACTCAGCCAATACCGAAAGTGATTTGATTACTATGGTGCATGAAGGCGGACACGCTATTCACACTTTTCTATCGCACGATTTAGAGTTGACCGCTTTTAAAGAAACTACCTCAGAAATTGCCGAAGTGGCCTCCATGGGCATGGAACTGATGAGCATGGAACATTGGGATATTTTTTATTCGAACCCCGATGATTTGAAACGCGCTAAGAAAAATCACCTGCAATACATTTTAACACTGTTAACTAAAACCTGTTTGGGTGATAGTTTCCAGTTCTGGCTGTACCAAAACCCGAACCATACTGTTGCCGAGAGAAGAGCAAAATGGGTGGAACTGAACAAACGCTTTACACCTGCTGTTGTTGACTGGAGCGATAGCCAAGCTTATCTCGAAACTGCCTATCAAAGCATTCTGCATTTCTATATAGTGCCGTTTTATTACATTGAATATGCATTTGCCGAGCTTGGCTCATTAGCACTTTGGAGAAATTTTAAACAGAATCCTTCTAAAGCAATTAGTGATTATAAGAATGCTTTGCGCCTGGGTTACACTAAACCCATTCCTCTTTTTTACGAAACAGCCGGAGCAAAATTCGACTTCAGCAAACCCTATATCGCAACACTTGTTTCTTTCTTAAAAGAAGAACTGGGCAAACTTTAATAACCTTAACGTATGCAGCAAAACGCTACCCGCAATTTACTTGTAGTATTTTTCTTTACAATCATTTCATGCACCGCTGTATTCAGTCAAACTTGCGTAATTGACACCAACAACTACGCCCTGTTTTCTCCGCCAAGCGAAACACTTCCCTGCGTGATCAGAAACTTTTCTTGCGACATTATGTTACAACTATTTTGTCCGCCTACACTTGGCGGAATCGGCATTGATTCTATACGCGTAACTAGTTTTCCTGGTATGCCTACAGGTCTGGTCAAAACCAGTAATCCCGCCAGTGGCACCATGTATCCATTTGACAGAATGTGTATCCATATTTCAGGCACTACTACCGATACCGTTGGCTATTATGAAATTCTTTACAATGGTACCGCTTACACCAGTGCCGGCAACGCACCTTTTTCATATTTAAGAGCTAATGTTCCTGGGTCTTTGCCCGACTATGCTCTGAATGTAATTAACCCGGGTGATGCCTGCACTAATACCGATACCGTAGCAACCGGAATTAAATCACTAAATACAGCACGCACTACATTTTCTGTTTTCCCCAACCCTACTACCGGTTTGTTTACCTTTTCATTAAATGCTGAACAAAAACTGAATGGCGGAATAACCATAATGGATGTAACCGGCAGAATCATCTATACACAGGTAACACAAGCCGCCCCTATCTTTCAAACAGAAATTGACCTTAGCCGCTTTGCCAAAGGAATTTATTTTGTGCAATACCGCACAACTGAGAGAACTGCTTCAAAGAAAATTTCGAAAGAGTAACTTATTGCCTAAGCCATCCGGCTTACATTATTTGCCAAACACTTCGCGCAGCACATTATTTTCGGTGCGCAGTTTCAACAGTTCTTCATCTTTCATTTTTAATTCATTCTGCAAACTTTCAATCTCGGTTCGGGCTGATTCTAAGTGCGAGGCGGGAACCACCGGCTCAGGCGGCACAGGGTAATAATACTTCAGCAAATCGGTATCCAGCGCAAGACCTACCTGCACTAATTCGGCATTGCTCCAGATAACTTTTTTAAGCATCAGGGTAATAGTGGTTGTGTTCCATCCCAGCATTTTGCCTAATTTGCGGTGGGTTACGCGCTGTTCTTTCATAATGCCGCGAACAATTTTACCTATTTCGGGCAGGCCTTTCATCATATCGGCTTTTCTTTTCATAGTTTTATTATTTAATTATTCGATAGTGTAATCAATAAATATAATAAATAAATAAAAAACATGCTTTAGTCAAGCACTAATGGTCATATTTCCGTGCCTGCATGCATTTTTTTTACCATAACAGTCAAATATATGTTCCGAAAACAGAATTTATCGATAAACAGCATATGCTTACATTTATTCAATAGCAC